>JAVXWR010000332.1:0-3475 GCA_032230725.1 Actinomycetota bacterium | reverse complement strand
GCGCCGGCAGGCGCTCACCGACCGGCCCCGGCTCGCCGTCGGGCCCGGGGCGGCCGCCGGCACCCGGTACCGGACCGGACCCGCCGTCGGGACCCGTCACCTCCCGGGCCCCCTCACGAGCCGGCGGCGACCCGCGCGGCCATCGTCACCAGCGGGACGGCCGCGAGGGCGCCCGTCGCGGCCCCGGCGCGCAGGTCGAGCAGCAGCAGCGGGTCGAGGCCGAGCACCTCGAGGGCGAGGGCCTGGGCCGGCTCGGTGTCCCGGGTCGCGGCCTGCCACCAGGCGCGGGAGCCGGGGGCCCAGGCGTCGGCGAGCAGGGCGGCGACGCACACCGCGGCCCCGTCGAGCAGCACGGGGGTCCGACGCCGGGCGGCCTGGGCGAGGAAGCCGACGAGGGCGGCGAGGTCGGCACCCCCGGCGACGCGCAGCAGCGCCTCCGGGTCGCGGCCGGCGGACCGTGCGCGGCGCAGCCCGTCGCGCACGGCCGCGGCCTTGCGCATCCACGTGGTGTCGTCGATGCCGCTGCCGCGTCCGACGACGGCGACCGGCTCGCGCGCGGTCATCGCGGCGGCCAGCACGGCGGTCGGCGTGGAGATCCCGACGGCGAGCTCGCCGGGGACGAGCAGGTCGGCGCCCTCGTCGACGGCGGTGTCCGCGGCGTGGCGCCCGGCGTCCAGGGCGGCGCGCAGGCCGTTCCCGGTCAGGGCGTCCTCGCGGTCGATGCGCCCGCTGGGGCCGTCGCCGACCTCGACGACGCGGACGTCGGCGCCCGCGACCGTGGCCAGCGCGTTGGTGGGGGAGCTGCCCTCGCGCACGGCCTCGACGCGGGCGGCGGTCTCCTGCGGCCCGAACGCGGAGACCCCTGCCGCGGCGATCCCGTGCTCGGCGGCGAAGAGCACGACCCGGGGGGAGGCGGGCGGCCGCGCGGGGGAGCGGGCCTGGCACGCGGCCAGCCATGCGGCGACGTCCTCGAGGCGGCCGAGCGCGTGGGAGGCGAGCGGCAGGCGCGTCAGGTGGGCACGGGCGTCGGCCCGCGCGGCCTCGTCCGGGGGTGCCACCGACGGCACTGGGTGCTCCCTTCTGGGTGGGCTTCGCCCCTGTGAGCCCTCTCGGCGTGCTGGACCCGTTCCGTCCTAGGACACAGGACTAGTGCTCACGAGGCGCAGCCACCTTAAGCGTCAGCGACAGACCGGCGACGAGCAGCCGCACCTCGTCGCACACCGCCGCGAGCTCGGCGTTCAGCAGCCCGAGCTCGTCGCGGAACCGGCGCCCCGCCGACGTCGAGGGCACCACGCCCAGCCCGACCTCGGCCGACACCAGGACCAGCGGCGCGCCCGCGCGTGCGGCCACCGCCGCGACCAGCCCCGACCGCGCCGCCGCCACCGACTCCGCGTCCCGCGCCCACCCGGCGTCGTCGAGCAGGCCCGTCACCCACGTGGCGAGGTCGTCGACCAGGACCGCGACGTCGGGCCGCTCCCGCACCACCGCCGCCGTCACGGTTCCGTCCGGGTCCTCGACGGTCTCCCACCGCGCGGCCCGACGGGCGCGGTGGACGGCGATGCGGTCGGCCCACTCGGGGTCGGCGGCCGGGTCGACCGCGCGGGCCGTCGCCACGTAGACGGCGGGCGAGGTCTCGTCGAGCTGTGACTCCGCCCAGGCGGACTTGCCGGAACGCGTCCCCCCGAGGACGAGGGTGCGGACGGCCGGGGTCAGGCCACCGCCTCGCCGACCGCGACGCGCGGGGCCGGCATCCGGAGCTTGCGGATCTGGGTGGCGCGGGTGAAGGCGTACCAGCCGACCGAGAGGCCCTTGACCTCCTCGTTCGGGAACTTGGTGCGCACCCGCGCGTGGATCTGGCGGCCCAGCAGCGTGCCCTCGACGACCATCGCGGCCAGCATGCACAGGCACAGCAGGCTGCCGATGTTCTGGAGCCCCGCGACCGGAACGACGACCGTGATGAAGATCAGCACCGCGAGCGGCATGAACAGGCCCATGAGGTGGCGCCGCGAGTCCACGGAGTCCCGGATGAAGGCCTTGACCGGCCCGCGGTCGCGGACCGGGAGCACGCGGTCGTCGCCGGCCATCATGCGCTTGCGGCGATCCGCGGACGCCTCCCGGCGCTGGGTCTTGTCGCCGCGGGTCGCCTTCGCGCGCTTCATGGCCTCGCGCTGCGTCTTCGGCGCCGGGGCGACGGGCCCACGACGACGGCCCTCGGCCTCGCGTCGCGATCGCGTCGGCCGGCCCTTGCCGGTCGGCTGCGCGCGCCGTGCGCCGACCGAGACCGCCTCCTGCTCCTCCGCGGCGTCGGTGGCGTCGGTGGCGGACGCGGAGGTGGCGCTGGAGCCGCGGCGCAGGAAGTTCACGCGCACAGGATAAGGCACCCGGCACCGCCCGAGGGTCGCTAGCGTGGAGGTGCGTGCGCACGCTCGTCGCGCCGGACGTCGTCCGCGGCGCGCCGCCGGCGAGCAGGCCCCCGCGGCGCTCGCCGGCGAGCCGTCACCTCACCGGGGTCCGGCGCTCCGCGGGTCAGCGTGAGGTGTCGGAAGGGGGAGCCATGGACGACCGGGACGACGCCCTGTCGATGCTGATCCTGTTCACGGGGCCGCTGGCGCTGGTGGCCTCGACCGGGTGGCAGGTCGCGTGGCTCGTGGTCCTCGCGGTGTTCGCGCTGCTGCGCCGCTCCGGGACGTCCTGGCGGGGCCCCGGCAGCCCGACCGCGCCGCCGGACCCCGCGGGCGCGTGAGGAGTGGCGCACGTCGACCTCGGTCCGCGTGATGCCGGGGCCGCGATGTGCCACCATGGAGATCGCAGGCGAGCCGCGTCGTGCCCCGTCGGGACCGAGATTCCGGCCCCGACACAGCGGGCCGCGTCGGGCGGGAACATCCCGCCGTCCGACGGGGTTGCACGCCACGGACCGCACCGGGAGCTCCAGGGAGAACCATGACCGTCGAGAACCCCACCGCGCCGGCGACCGAGGCCACCACGGCCGAGCACGGCGTCGACCTGAGCGAGGCCGCCTCGAGCAAGGCGAAGGCCCTGCTCGACCAGGAGGGCCGCGACGACATGCACCTGCGCATCGCCGTCCAGCCCGGCGGCTGCGCCGGACTCAAGTACCAGCTCTTCTTCGACGACCGCAGCCTCGACGGCGACCTCTTCCGCGACTTCAACGGCCTCAAGGTGGCTGTGGACCGGATGAGCGCGCCGTACGTGCAGGGCGCCACGATCGACTTCGTCGACACCATCGACAAGCAGGGCTTCACGATCGACAACCCGAACGCGAGCGGTTCCTGCGCCTGCGGCGACAGCTTCAACTGAGCCGCGTCCCGCTCCTGACGGCGAGAGCCCCGGTTACCACCCTTTTCGCAGGGTGGGCCGGGGCTCTTGCACGTCTGCTGGCCCGTGGGTGTCCGTGGTGTACGAACGGCCGGTTGGTGACCTTCGAGGCGGGCTCTAGGGGTGGTCGCAACACCGCTGC
>JAVXWR010000328.1:0-8142 GCA_032230725.1 Actinomycetota bacterium | reverse complement strand
AGGAAGTCGATGTTGAGGCTGCGCTCGTGGGCCTCGTCGATGATCAGCGTGTCGTAGCGGCGCAGCAGCCGGTCCTGCTGGATCTCGGCGAGCAGGATGCCGTCGGTCATGAGCTTGACCAGCGTGTTCTCGCTGGCGTGGCTGGTGAAGCGCACCTGGTACCCGACGACGTCGCTGTCCTGCGTGCCCAGCTCCTCGGCGACCCGCTCGGCCACCGTGCGCGCCGCGATCCGTCGCGGCTGGGTGTGCCCGATGGTGCCGGTGACGCCCCGGCCGAGCTCGAGCGCGATCTTCGGCAGCTGCGTCGTCTTGCCCGAGCCGGTCTCCCCGGCCACGACCACGACCTGGTGGCTCTCCAGCGCGGCCTTGATGTCGTCGACGCGGGCCGAGATCGGCAGCTCGGGGGGGTAGGAGACGGCCGGCACCGAGGCGCGTCGGCGCGCGAGCCGCTGCTCGGCCTTCTCGACGTCGGCCGCGATCCGCTCCAGCGTCCCGGCCCGCTTCCCCTCGTCGGGGATCCGGCGGGTGCCGTCGAGCCGGCGGGCGAGCCGGTGCGCGTCGGCGCCGCCGAGGGCGTGGACGCGGGTGGTCAGCTCGTGGGTGTCGATGGTGGGGGTGGTCAAGAGCGTCCCAGGACTCGGAGCGGGAGGGGCCGGTCCCATTGTCCCCTCCGCGCCGAGTCCCGACGACCTACCGGCTCCCGCCGCGTCGCGTCCGTACCGGGGGCGTGTCCAGGCACTGGTCCGCGAGGGTCGGCAGATGCGCCTCGGGCGGGTCACGCCGGGCTCATCGGCGGCTATCCCCAGTGACTTCACAGGTCGCCGAGGTCGGAGGACGCCATATCGTGATCACAACCCTGCGAAATCGGTCGTGGGTCCCGTCTCGGCGGGTAGCCCCGGCCCGAGCACTCCACCACCGGAAGGATCCGAATGGCCCACTCGACCGGCGCCATGCCCGCTGTGCGCACGTCCGACCCGCTCCTCACGGCGGTACAGGTCCTCGCCGTGCTGACCGTGGTGAACCTGCTCTGGCAGTACGTGACGGCCGGCCAGCTCTTCCCGCGGGGCGGACCCGAGGAGCTCCACTCAGCCGGGGCGATCGTGCTGCACGTGCTCTCGGGTCTCACGGCCCTCGCGGCGCTCGCGTACTGGCGGCTGCGTGGCGCGCCGCTGTGGCCGGGCGTCCTGGCCGCCGTGGTGTTCGTGCTCTCGTTCGTGCAGGCCTACTACGGCGACCGCTCGACCCTCTACATCCACGTCCCGGGCGCGATGATCCTGACGATCGGCGCGGTGTGGGTGGCCGCCTGGTCGTTCACCCGGGGAGCGTCGCTGCGGTAGGTGCCTCCTGCTCGTGAGCCCCATCGGCCCGCTCCGTCGTGACCCCTCCGGACCACCTCGGAGGAGAACCGGGTCCCGAGGACCCGGTTCTCGGGCGCTCCCCGTGGCCTCGCGTCGCGCTGCACCAGGGACGGTCGCGGGGGCGGTGCGGCTCTCGAGGTCCGCGAGCGGACTCCCACGGTTGTGACCGCAGCCGCCAGGGTCCACTCGGCGAGGTCCTGCCGGACGCCGGGCGCACCTACCGGCGCTTCGCGCTGATCACGCCGGTGTTGAAGCCGGCGAGGTGCAGCCCGCCGTGGAAGCGCGCGTGCTCGACCTTGAGGCAGCGGTCCATGACGACGGTCAGTCCGGCGGCCTGCCCGCGCCGGGCGAGCTCCTCGTCGTAGAGCCCGAACTGGGTCCAGAACGTCGACGCCCCGACCCCGATCGCGTCGTCGAGCACGGTGTCGAGGTCCTCGAGGCGGCGGAACACGTCGACGAGGTCGGGGACGACCGGCAGGTCGGCGAGCGAGCCCCACACCGGCTTACCGAGGATCTCGTCGGCGTGCGGGTTGACGAAGTAGACGTCGTAGTCGGTGCTCGAGAGCAGGTAGGTGGCGACGAAGTTCGACGCCCGTGCCGGGTTCGCCGACGCGCCCACCATCGCGACCGTCCTCGTGCGCCGCAGGATCTCCTGGCGCTCGATGGCACCGGGGTTGGACCAGGTCCGGTCGTCGGTGGTCGTCATCAGGCGTCCTTCGTCGCGGCGGTGAGGGCCTGGTCGAGGTCCCAGAGGATGTCCTCCACGTCCTCGATGCCCACGCTGATCCGGATGAGGTCCGGGCGCACGCCGCCCTCACGCAGCTGATCCTCGGAGAGCTGCTGGTGAGTGGTCGACGCCGGGTGGAGCACGAGGGTGCGGGCGTCGCCGATGTTCGCGAGGTGGCTGCACAGCTGCACCGACTCGATGAACCGCCGGCCCGCGTCGCGGCCCCCCTCGGCGGAACCGTCGGGGCTGCGCACCCCGAACGCGAACACCGACCCCGGCCCCTCGGGCAGGTAGCGTTGCGCCCGCGCGTGGTGCGGGTGGTCGGGGAGCCCGGCGTAGCGGACCCAGTCCACGCGGTCGTCCGCGTCGAGCCACTCCGCGACCCGCCGTGCGTTCGCGACGTGCGCGCGCATCCGCTGCGGCAGCGTCTCCACACCCTGCAGCAGCAGGAACGCCGAGTGCGGGGAGAGCGTGGCGCCGATGTCGCGCAGCTGCTCGGAGCGCAGCTTGGTGAGGAAGCCGTACTCCTGGAAATTCCCCCACCACGTGAGGTTGCCGTAGGACGGGATCGGGTCGGTCATCTGCGGGAAGCGGCCGTTGCCCCAGGGGAAGCGGCCGGACTCGCACACCACGCCGCCGAGGGTGGTGCCGTGGCCGCCGAGGAACTTCGTCGCGGAGTGGATGACGATGTCGGCGCCGTGCTCCATGGGCCGGCACAGGTAGGGGCTGGCCGTGGTGGCGTCGATGATCAGCGGGATGCCCGCGTCGTGCGCGACGTCGGCGAGTGCGGCGACGTCGGTGACCTCGCCGGAGGGGTTGGTGACCATCTCGGCGAACACGAACTTCGTCGCGTCCGTGATCGCGGCACGGAAGGCCTCGGCGTCGTCTCCGGCCACGAAGGTGGTGTCCACGCCGAAGCGGCGCAGGGTGACGTCGAGCTGGGTGACCGTCCCGCCGTAGAGGCTGGCCGCACTGACCACGTGGTCGCCCGCGCTGGCGAGACAGGCGAAGGTGAGGAACTCCGCGGCCTGGCCGGAGCTGGTGGCGACGGCGCCGAGCGCACCCTCGAGGCTGGCGACCCGCTCCTCGAACGCGGCGACGGTCGGATTGGCCATGCGGCTGTAGATGTTGCCGTACTTCTGCAGCGCGAACAGGTTCGCGGCGTCGGCGGTGTCGGTGAAGACGAAGCTCGTGGACTGGTAGATCGGGACGGCGCGAGCACCGGTGGCGCTGTCGGGGACCGCGCCGGCGTGCACGGCACGCGTCGCGAAGCCCCAGGGGCGGTCGTCGCTGGACTGGCTGCCGGACTCCACGCCGCCGTTCTACACGGGTCCTGACCCGCCGTCAGGCCGGGCGACGCGGCTCACCGCCCGGCACCGACGACTACTCGGACGCGACCTGGCTGCGCTTCTCGTCGGTCTCGGCCGGCTCGGACAGGATCTCGTCGTGCGCAGCGACGATCAGGCTGCGGACGGTGTCGTCCTTCGGTTCGGTCATGATCGGGGCATACCCGCTGCGCGGCGATCCGGACCGCCCGTGACCGGTCACATACCGTGCATCTTCGCGACGACCTGCAGCATCACCTCGTCGGCGCCGCCGCCGATCGACGTGATCCGCATGTCTCGGAGGAACCGCGCGGTCCACGTCTCCTCCATGTAGCCGATCCCGCCGTGGTACTGCAGACAGGTCCGGGCCACGTCCTCGCACAGCCGCCCGACGGCGAGTTTGGCGATGGTCGCGAACCGCGACGTGTCCTCCCCGCGCTCGTAGGCCTCGGCGCACGCGTAGTTGTAGTGGCGGCACAGGTCGACGCGGGCGTAGAGCTCGGCGAGCTGGTAGCTCAGGTACTGGTTGGCGATCAGCGGCCCGCCGAACGCGATGCGGCTCTTCAGATAGTCCCGGGTGCGGTCGAGGGCCCGCTCGCAGGCGGCGACGCGGCCGTAGCAGGCCACCATCCGCTCGTTCTGGAACTGCGCCATCTGCTGAGCGAAGCCGCGCCCGATGGTGCCGATCGTGTTGGCAACCGGGACGCGGACCCCGGTGAAGGCGAGCTCCGCGGTGTCCGAGCAGCGGTTGCCGAGCTTGTCGAGCTTGCGGGAGACGGACACGCCAGGGGTGTCGGTGGGGACGACGATCTGGCTCATCCCGCGCGCCCCGCCCTCCTCGGAGGTGCGCGCGAGCAGGCACAGCCAGTCGGCCTGCACCCCGTTGGTGATGTAGAGCTTCGCACCGTCGATCACCCAGTCGTCGCCGTCGCGCGTCGCCCGGGTGCGCAGGCCGGCGACGTCCGACCCGGCGTCGGGCTCGGTCACCGCGATCGCCGCGACCATCTCGCCGCGGATCGCCGGGGCCAGGTAGCGCTCCTTCAGCTCGTGGCTGCCGAACCGGGCCAGCGACGGCGTCGCCATGTCGGTCTGGACCGCGATCGCCATGCCGACCCCGGCCGCGTCGCACCGCCCGACCTCCTCGGCGAGCACGACCGAGAACAGGTGGTCCGCGCCGCCGCCGCCGTAGGCCGGGTCGTACTCCAGCCCCAGGTAGCCCAGGGCGCCCATCTGCGCGAACAGCTCGTGCGTGGGCATCTGCCCGTCGCGCTCCCACGCGTCGACGTACGGGTCGATCTCGCGCTCGACGAACCCGCGGACCGACTTCCGGAACGCCTGGTGCTCCTCGGTGAACGTCACCATCACCGGTCTCCCGTCGTGTCCTGCAGGTACCGGCGGGCGTGGTCCCAGCGGTCGAGGTCCGCGCCCGCCGGCGCGTAGAGCGGGATGCGCTGGGCGATCCCGCCGAAGCGCCGCGCCAGCGCCGGGCCGACGTCGTCGGGCTCGGCGACGACGGCGATCGCGTGCAGCACCTCGTCGTCCACCGCCTCGCCCATCGCGTCCCAGTCGCCCTGCTTGGAGAGGCGGTTCAGCTCGGTCGCGAGCTCGCCCCAGCCGTGCAGCTCGAGCACGGGCGCGTAGGCGGGCGTCGAGCCGTAGAACGCGACCTGGCGGCGCACGTCGCGCACCGAGGCGGCGAACTCCTCCTCGGTGGTGCCGGTGGCGATGAGCGCGGTCCCCGAGATCTCGAACCCGTCGCCGGTCCGCCCGGCCTTCTCGAAGCCCCGCCGCAGCGCCGGCAGCGTCACCTCGTGCAGGTAACGCTCGGTGGTGAAGGCGTGGGCGAGGAAGCCGTCGGCGACCTCACCGGCGACCTCGGTCATCCGCGGCCCGACCCCGGCGAGGTGGATCGGCGGCGGCCCGTACGGGTTGGGCGGCGGCGAGAAGAACGGCGTCATGAGGGTGTGGGTGTAGAACTCGCCGGCGAAGCGCAGCGGCTCGCCCTCGTTCCAGGTCGCCCAGATGGCGCGCACCGCCCGGACGTACTCGCGCATCCGGTCGGCGGGGCGCGACCACGGCATCGAGAACCGCTTCGTCACGTGCGGCTTGATCTGGGTGCCCAGCCCGAGGACGTAGCGTCCGCCGGAGACCTCCTGCAGGTCGTTGGCGGTGATGGCCGCGGTCATCGGGGTGCGGGCGAACGCCACCGTGATCGCGGTGCCCAGCGTGATCGTCCCGGTACGGGTGGCGGCGAGGGTGAGCCCGACGGTGGGGTCGTGCGCGGTCTCGGCGAACCAGACGGCGTCGTACCCGCGCTCCTGGGCGTCGACCGCGGTCGCGACGAAGTCCTCGGCGGAGCCGGTCACCACCGTGGCGTCGACCTTCATGGCAGCCGTTCCTCTCTCATCCGTCGAGCCCCAGACGGCCGGCGACGACCTCGTCCATGATCTCGTTCGCCCCGCCGCCGATCCCGAGGATGCGGGCGTCGCGGTAGTGGCGCTCCACCTCGACGCCGTGCAGGTAGCCCGCCCCACCGTGCAACTGGACGGCCTGGTCGACGACCCAGTCGCAGGCCTCGACCGCGGTGTTCTTCGCCATCGCCAGCTCCGCGACGAGGTCACCGTCCCCCGCCTCGTACCGGGCGAGCACGTCGCGCACGTACGTCCGCGCCACCACGGCCCGCCGCGCCATCTGGGCGATCCGGTGCCGGACGACCTGGCGGGACGACAGCGGGGCGCCGAACGTCTCCCGCTGCCGGGCCCACGCGATCGTCAGGTCGACGCAGCGCTGCGCGGTCGCGTACGCCTGGACGGCGAGGGAGAGCCGTTCCGTGGCGAACCGCTCCATGATCTGGCGGAACCCGCTCCCCTCGGCGCCGACGAGGTTCGCCACCGGCACCCGGACCTCGTCGTAGGAGATCGTCGCGGTGTCCGAGCAGTGCCAGCCCATCTTGCGCAGCCGCGTGCGGTCCACCCCGGGCCGGTCAGTCTCGACGACGAGCAGCGAGATCCCGCGATGCCCCGGCCCGCCGGTGCGCACCGCCGTCGTCACGTAGTCGGCGCGGATCCCGGAGGTGATGAAGGTCTTCGCGCCGGTCACGACGTAGTCGTCCCCGTCGCGCACGGCCCGCGTGGTGATCGCCGCGACGTCGGAGCCCGTGCCCGGCTCGGTGATGCCGAGCGAGCCGATCAGCTCGCCGCGCAGCGTCGGTCGCACGAACCGGTCCACCAGGTCCGCCGAGCCGTGCAGCGCGATGTGCGGCGCCGCGATCCCGTGGGTGAACAGGCCCGCGCACACCCCGCTCGACCCGCCGGCGAGGATCAGCTCCTCGGCGACGAGCGCGCTGTCGAGGTGCTCGCCGTCGCCGCCCGCGGCCTCGGGGAACCCGAGGGCGAGGAGCCCCAGCTCGCCCGCACGACGGTGCAGCGAGCGCGGCAGCTCGCCCGCGTCCTCCCACACCTCGAGGTGCGGCACGACCTCCCGCTCGGTGAACCGCCGGACCATCGCCCGCAGCGCCCGGCGCTCCGGGGTCTCCCACGCGGCGTGGGCGCTGACCGGCGCGGCGGCCCCGACCGCCGTCACCGCGACACCGACGCGGCGGTCCCCGCGAACCGCTCCCGCAGCACCCGCTTGAGCAGCTTGCCCGTGGCGTTGCGCGGCAGCTCCTCGACGAGCTCGACCCGGCGCGGCGCCTTGAAGTGCGCGATCCGCTCCCGGGCGAAGGCGATCACCTCCTCCGGGGCGGGCGGCGCGCCGGGATCGGCGGGGACGACGACGGCCACCACCGACTCGCCCCACTGCGGGTCCCCGACCCCGACGACGGCGACGTCACCGACGCCCGGGTGCCGGTGCAGCACCTGCTCGACCTCGACCGGATACACGTTCTCCCCACCGGTGATGATCATGTCCTTCCTGCGGTCGACGAGGGTGACGAAGCCCTGCGCGTCGCGGACCCCGAGGTCGCCGGAGCGGAACCAGCCCTCGCGCATCGCCTCGGCGGTCTCCTGCGGCCGGTTCCAGTAGCCGGCGAACACCGTCGGACCCCGCAGGACCAGCTCGCCGACCTCCCCGACACCGACGTCGTCGCCCGCCTCGTCCACGAGCCGTGCGTCGACGTGCATGAACGGGCGCCCGACCGACCCGGCGTGGGTCACGACGTCGGCCGTGTCCAGGAAGAGCGCCGCCGGCGAGAGCTCGGTCATCCCGAACCCCTCGGTGAACGTCCAGCCCAGGGCCAGGAAGCGCTCGATGACCGTCAGCGGGCACGGCGCTCCGCCCGAGATCGCCCAGCGCAACGCGGGGAACGCACGGTCGCCGAGGTCGGGCACCCGGGTCAGCGCCGCCCACATCGCGGGCACGAGGAACTGGGTGGTCACCCGCTCGGCCGCCATGAGGTCGAGGAAGCCCGCCGGGTCGAAGGACGGCACGACGACGACCGTCCCGCCCGCGTAGAGCAGCGGCAGCGCCGAGAGGCCCAGCGCCCCGATGTGGAACAGCGGCGCCGCGGCGATGGTGACGTCGCTCGAGGCGATGCCGGGCCCCGCGGAGAGCATGTTCACCGCGTTCCACAGCATGTTGTCGTGGGTGAGCACCGCGCCCTTGGGCTGACCGGTGGTTCCCGACGTGTACATGATCACGCAGGGCTCGCCGCCGCGGCCGGCCGCCTGGTCCGGCTCGCGTCGCCCCGGGCCCTCCGGGTCCTCGCCGAGCGCCACCAGGGTCGGGCCGGCGG
>JAVXWR010000294.1:0-4654 GCA_032230725.1 Actinomycetota bacterium | reverse complement strand
TACCCGCACACCCGCACCGACCCGGCGTCGGGACGCAGCAGGCCCACGGCGATCGACACCAACGTCGTCTTGCCCGCCCCGTTCGGCCCGACCAGCCCGAGGAACGCCCCCGGCTCGACGCGCAGGTTCACCCCGTCGAGGGCCCGGGTCGCCCCGAAGCGCTTCGTGACACCGGTGATCTCCAGCGCGGGCGTCATCGAGGGTCCCCGACGAGGGCCGGGGCGGTGGCCCGCTCGAAGGCGTCGGCGAGCTCGCGGGCCCGGTGGCCGACCTCGTCGGGGTCGGCGAGCGGGACCGCGACGAGTGCGTCGATCGCGCCGGTCACCGCGAGGGCCATGACGGCCGGGTCGAACGCGCCGAAGGCGCCGTCGCGCTGCCCGGCGCGCAGTCCCTCCTCGAGGGTCGACACGCGCGAGACCAGCCCGGCCGGGTCACCCTCGGCGTCGTGCTCCGCCGCCGCGGTGGCCGCCAGGACCTCGCGCAGGGCCCGCAGGTGCGACGGCGCGACCGCCAGCAGCTCGACGTTCGACTCGATCCGCGCCCGCAGCCGCTGCCGGTGCCCCTGCCCGGCCTCGATGCGGGGCCGCATGTGCTCGCCGGCGGTCCGGGCCGTCGTGGCGAGCACCTCGGTGAGGAGCTCGTGCTTGTCGGCGAAGTGGTAGCTGATCACGCCGGTGCTGGAGAGCTCCGCGTGGCGGGCGATCCGGGTGAACGTCGTCGCGGCGTGCCCGTCGCGGGCGAGGACCTCGATGGCCGCAGCCACGATCTGCTCCCGACGCGCGCGCTCGGTCACCGATCGCACTCTTGCTCGCATGAGCAGAATCTAGCTCAACCGAGCAGAACAGGCCAGGCCCGTGGGTGCCGCACCGGACGGCCCATGAGATTGCGTGCGATCGGTGGACGCCGCGGAGGGTGGCCCCCCGATACCGTCCCGGGTCATGACCGTCACGGCCGAGCCGGCTGCGCCTCCCACCCCCACGTCGGCCGCGGACGTGACGGCGGCCGATGCCGCGGCCGGGGCCGGCCCGGGGAAGCTCGTCCTCCGGTCCCTGGAACGCCTCGCGGTGGCGCTGGTCGATCGGGCCGCCGGAGCGGCGGTCGACAAGGTCGACGATGTCGCCGAGAAGCTCGAGGGGATCGCCGCCAACGGCGGTGTCGGGCTCGGCGCCGCGTTCGGGGCGGGCACCGCGATGATGGCGGGGAAGAACCCCGTCTGGGGTGCCGTGAAGGGCGCCTGGGGGGCGCTGAGCACGGGGAAGAAGGTCGCGATCGTCCTCGGGCTGGTCCTGCTCGGGCTGCTCAGCCCGGTCGCACTCGTGCTCGTGCTCGTCGGGCTGCTGATCGCCGCGATCGTGAAGGGCCTCCGGCCCACGTGAACGCATGTGGTCGCCGGAACGACCACATCCGTTCACATGCCTCTAGCGGGGGAGCAGCCGGGCGTGGCGCCCGTCGAGGTCGTCCACGCGCTCGACGCCGAGCAGCTGCATGGTGCGCAGCGCCTCCTCGTGCAGGATCTCCAGCGCGCGGGTCACGCCGGCCTGGCCGCCGGCCATGAGCCCGTAGAGGTAGGCCCGGCCCACGAGCGTCGCGCGGGCGCCGAGCGCGCGGGCGGCGACGACGTCGGCCCCCGTCGTCACCCCGGTGTCCACGAACACCTCGGCGCGGTCGCCGACGGCGGCCACGACGTCGGGCAGCAGGTCCAGCGGGGTGGGGGCGCGGTCGAGCTGGCGGCCGCCGTGGTTGGACACGACGACGCCGTCGGCGCCGCGGTCGACCACCTCACGGGCGTCGTCGACGTGCTGGACGCCCTTGACCACGAGGTGGCCGGGCCACTGCTCGCGCAGCCAGGTGAGGTCGTCGGCGACGGCGGTCGGGTCGAACATCGTCGCGACGAGCTCGGCGGTGGTGCCGTTCCAGGAGCTCATGGACGCGAAGGAGAGCGGCTCGGTGGTCAGCACGTTCGCCCACCAGGCCGGGTGGCGGGCCATGTCGGCCAGGGTGCGGGCGGTCAGCGAGGGCGGGATGGTCAGCCCGTTGTGCGAGTCGCGCAGCCGGGCCCCGGAGACGGGGGTGTCGACGGTGAGCACCAGGGTGTCGTAGCCGGCCTTGCGGGCCCGCTCGACCAGGTCGTTCGAGGCGTCGCGGTCGCGCCACAGGTAGAGCTGGAACCAGTGCCGGCCGAGCGGGGCGGCGGCCGCGAGGTCCTCGACGGACGTGGTGCCCATGGTCGAGAGCGCGTAGGGCAGCGAGGCCGCCTCCGCGGCGCGGCCCACCGCCCGCTCGCCCTCGTGGTGCACCATCCGCGTGAACCCGGTCGGCGCGAGCACCATCGGCAGCGCGGCCGGCTCGCCGAGGATCGTCGTCGAGGTGTCCACCGAGCCCACGTCGCGGAGGATCCGCGGGGAGAACTCGACCCGGCCGAACGCCTCGCGGGCCCGCCGCAGGCTGATCTCCTGCTCGGCGGCGCCGTCGACGTAGTCGAACACCGCCCGCGGACTACGTCGTCGGGCGATCGCGCGCAGGTCGGCGATCGTGAACGCGGACTCGAGGCGGCGCCGCGTGGGATCGAGGCGCGGCGGGCGGACCCGCACCAGCGGCTTCAGCTCGGAGTAGCGCGGGAACCGGCGTGACGACATCGGCGAGTCCCTCCTCGGCGTCGGGATCCGGCGGACCGGCGACCGGGCAGCCCCGCCCGTCCGACGACGGTAACCCGCCGAGCACGTCTGCGCGTCCGCCTCGGATCCCGGCCCCGCTCCTTCCCCGCGGTCAGCCCGCGGCGCGCTGCGCCACGGCCAGGCGCCGCGCGGGGTTGCCCGCCCAGGTCTCGCCCGGGCCGATCGAGCAGGTCACGACCGCGTTGGCCCCGACGACCGCGCCGGCACCGATCGTCACCGTCTCGCCGCTGGCGGCGAGGACCACGGCGCCCGTGCCGAGTACCACGCCGTCCTCGACGACGATGCGGATCGGGCCGCGGTCGAGCGGTCGCCACGGCTCGGCGCGCCCGAGGGTGACGTTGTGGAAGATTGTCACCTCCCGGCCGATCCGGGTCTCGGGGTGCACGACGAGGCCCGCCGTGGCGTGGACGAGCGTCAGGCCGGGCCCGATCGGCACTCCCCGGGGGACGTCGATGCCCAGCACGTAGAGCAGCAGCCGGACCGCGCGCCCGGGCAGCCCGCGGGTGCGCAGGTACACGAGGCGGATGACGACGTCGTCCATGCGCGTGCGGTGCATGCGGTGCGGGGCGGCCACGGGGCCATGCTGCCGCGCCGGGATGACCCAGCGTGTGCGGGGATGGCACATGTCGGATTTCGGGTCGGTGATGGTGATGGTGATGGCTCCTTCACCGGCCGCAGTCGACCCGGGGCAGGGGATGCCTCACGCCGACGCGCATGCCACCGCCGAAAGTGCTCACAGGGCGAAGCCATCGAGGCGCACACTCGGCGTCGTGAGCACGACGATCTGCGGGGCCCGGATCTTCGACGGCGAGCGATCGCTGGGGGAGGGCACGGTCGTCGTCGACGGCGACGTGATCACCGCGGTCGAGCCCGGAGACCGTGAGCCCGCCCCCGGCGACGTCGACGGCCGGGGCGCGACCCTTCTCCCGGGCCTCATCGACGGGCACGTCCACCTGCGCGGGGCAGGCAACCTCGGCCAGGACCTGCGCCACGGCGTGACGACCGTGCTCGACATGTTCTCCGCGCCGCCGCAGTTCACCGCGATGCTGCGCGGGCGCGCCACCCGGCGCGACGACGAGGCCGACCTGCGCAGCTCCGGGCTGATCGCCGGGGCGGTCGACGGCTGGCCGGCCGTCCTGCTCCCGCCCGACCCGAGCGGCTGGCGCATGCCGGGCCTGTCCGGGCCGGAGGACGCCGAGGAGTTCGTCGCCGACCGCCTGCGCGAGGGCTCGGACTACCTCAAGGTCTTCGTCGAGAACGCCGCCTCCCGCCCGACCCTCACCCCGGAGACGGTGGCCGCGGTGTGCGCGGCGGCCCGCTCCCACGGGCTGACCACGGTCGCGCACGCCCCGACCCGCTGGGCCTTCGCGACGGCGCGGCAGGCCGGCGTCGACGTCCTCACCCACCTGCCGCTGGACGGCCCGCTCGACGACGACGGGCTCGGCGACCTGACGGTGGTCCCGACCCTGACGATGATGGCTGCGCTCACCGATCCCGACTCCCAGAACGCACTCTTCGCCGACCCGCGGCTGACCGCGCGGCTGCCGGCCGACGTCGTCGACGCGCTGCGGACCGGCGACCGCGGCGGGCTTCCGACGAGCTCCGCGCCCGGCGCCGCCTACGAGCACGCGGCCGAGAACCTGCGGCGGCTCGTGGCCGCGGGGGCGCGGGTGGTCGCGGGCACCGACGCCAACGACGTGCCGGGACGCCCGGCGGCGGTGCTGCACGGCGCGTCGCTGCACCTCGAGCTCGAGCTCCTCGTGCAGTGCGGGATGACGCCGACCGACGTGCTCGCGGCCGCGACCTCCCGGGCCGCCGACGTGTTCGCGCTCGCCGACCGCGGGCGGATCGCGGTCGGGCGCCGCGCGGACCTGCTGCTCGTCGACGGCGACCCGACCGTCGACGTCACCGACACCCGCGCACTGCGCGCGGTGTGGCGGGCCGGGGTGCAGCACGACCTGGCCCATCCGGTGCCGGTC
>JAVXWR010000275.1:0-3834 GCA_032230725.1 Actinomycetota bacterium | reverse complement strand
GTGACGGTCTTGCCCGCCTGCCACGCCGTGTTCTTGACGATGTACTTGAACAGCTGCAGGTCGTCCGCGGCGTGCAGCAGCGTGTTGAACTTGTAGTTGATCTCGGCCTGACCGCCGGTGCCGACCTCGTGGTGCAGCTTCTCCAGCTCGAAGCCGGAGTTGATGAGGTTGGTGCCGATCGCGGCGCGCAGGTCCGAGGTCTGGTCGGTCGGCTCGACGGGGAAGTACCCGCCCTTCATGGCGATCTTGTTGCCCTTGTTGCCGCCGACCTCGTCGGCGCCGGTGCGCCAGGCACCCTCGACGGCGTCGACCTCGTAGAAGGTGCCGTTGGGCTTCGAGTCGTAGCGCACCGAGTCGAAGATGTAGAACTCGGCCTCGGGGCCGAAGAAGCACGTGTCGGCCACGTCGACCGTCGACAGGAAGTTCTCCGCCTTGCGGGCCACGTTGCGCGGGTCGCGGCTGTAGGCCTCGAGCGTCAGCGGGTCGTGGACGAAGAAGTTCATGTTCAGGGTCTTCTGCGCCCGGAACGGGTCGATCCGCGACGTCGCCGGGTCGGGCAGCAGCGTCATGTCCGACTCGTTGATGCTCTGGAAGCCGGTGATCGACGAACCGTCGAAGGCCAGGCCGTCGGTGAAGACGCCCTCCTTCAGCTCCGAGGCCGGCACCGTGAAGTGCTGCATCTGGCCAGGGAGGTCGCAGAACCGGACGTCGACGTACTTCACCCCCTCGTCGGAGATGTACTTGAAGACCTCGTCCTGGTTGTTGAACACCCTCGGTGGCTCCTTCTCTGGCACTGTCATCGCGATCGAGCCGGCCCCGCCCGGTCGGGGTCGATCACCGCTTCGGGTGACCCCGGACGCTAAGCGGACTGCGTTACTCGCTCGTCGCAGCGGTGTTTCGCAGCAGTTAACGGGCACGAGTCACAGTTTCGAGGCTGGTTCCGTCGTCCACCGCCGGGTCGTGGACGAGCCGATCGGCGCCCTTGCCGTCGCGCTTCCGGACGCCGCGGGACCGTAGCCTGTCAGAGTGTCGTGGATTCGTGAATGGCTCACCGACGAGGGGCCTGATCGGGCGGAGGGAACGCGCCCGGAAGGTCCGCTCCGTCCGGATCGAGCCACCACGCCGACACGTCGCGTGCCCGACGCTGGGCCGAACGGGCACCGGAGCCCGTCGCGACCGGGGTCACGCGCCGGAGGCCCGACGCCCGACGCCGAGGGGTACCCGGGCCGCGATCTCGGGCTCCCGGAGGACGGGCCCGGCTCGGTCGCCGCGCCGCTGCCCCGGGCGGGCCAGTTCCTGCTCGATCTGCTCGTCGGCGGCCTCGTCGCCTCGGCCATCAGCTTCCCGGCGCCTGCCTACCTCAGCCTCGCGGTGTGGGCCGTGCTCGTGACCCTGCCGGTGGCGATCCTCGGCCAGACGCCCGCGATGGTGCTGACGGGGCTGCGCGCGGTGCGCGTGGACGGAGCGCGCCGCGTCGGGGGGTGGGCCCTCGTGCGGACGGTCTCGCTGTTCTTCCTCGTCCCCGCGCTGATCATGGATCGCGACGGGCGGGGGCTGCACGACCGCGTCAGCCGCACCGTCGTCGTCCGCACTAGATAATCGCGCCAAGCATCGGAGCGCGCCGGTGGACGCTGGTGCACCGCGAGGAACGAGCGGTGACCCAGCGCTACCTTGGCACGACTAACGCCGCCGGACGCTGCGCTGCATGCCCTTCACCTGGGCGCCCTTGGGCAGCGGTCCCTTGGGCATCGCCGGCCCGCCGCGCCCCGCGATGGCCGCCAGCCGCTTCTCCAGGGTCTCCATCTGGTCGCGGTCGATGTTGCGGGGGAGCTTCGTCATGTGCCGCTGCAGCTTGGCGAGCGGGACGTCGCCCTCCTCGTTGCCGACCGTGAACTCGTAGATCGGCACCTGGCCCGCGACCCGGGAGACCTTCTTCTTCTCCTGGGCGAGCAGGTTCTTCGCGCGGTGCGACACGCCTTCGGCCACCAGCACCACACCCGGGCGGCCGATCACGCGGTGCACGACGTCGAGCTGGGTCGTGCCGGCGACGGCCTGCGTCACCCGCCACTGACCCCGCATGTTGTCGAGCGCCCACCCGGCCGCCCCGGGCTGCCCGTCGGCCTTCGCGTAGACGTTGTTCTGCACGCGGCGGCCGAAGACGAGCATCGCCAGCGCCGCGCCGAGGAGGACCCCGATCGGCACGAGGAACCACGACTGGCCGATCACCAGGCCGACGACCAGGAACACCAGCGCCGTCGCGACGATCGCGCCGATCATCAGCGGCAGGAGGAGCTTGTCCTCCTTGCGCTGCATCTGGAAGGCCTGCCAGATCTGCGACCAGCGCTGCCTGCGCTGTACGCGGGCAGCCTGCTTGGCGGCCTTCTTCTCTTCTTTGGTCGCCTTGCCGGCCGTGCCCTTCGCCATGGCCCACATTCTGCCGCACCGGGGCCGTCGGGGTGCGGTCGCGCTCAGCCGCTGTATCCGATGCGCGGCTCAGCCGCTGTGTCGACGCGCGGCTCAGCCGCGGCGGGCGAGGACCGAACCGACCTCCTGGCGGGCCTCGCCCTCGGTCGCCAGCTCCGCCATGCCCTCGGGCAGCGCCTCGCCGCGGTGCAGCTTCGCCTGCGCGTAGAGCCGGCCCGCGCGGTACGACGAGCGCACCAGCGGCCCCGCCATCACTCCCGCGAACCCGATCCGGGTGGCCTCGTCCCGGTGCTCCACGAACTCCTCGGGCTTCACCCAGCGCTCGACGGGGTGGTGGCGCAGCGTCGGGCGCAGGTACTGGGTGAGGGTCAGCAGGTCGCACCCGGCGTCGCGCAGGTCGCGCATCGACGCCGTGACCTCCTCCGGGTTCTCGCCCATGCCGAGGATGAGGTTGGACTTGGTCACCAGCCCGGCATCGCGGGCCTGGCGGATCACGTCGAGCGAGCGCTCGTAGCGGAAGCCCGGGCGGATGCGGCGGAAGACCCGGGGCACCGTCTCGAGGTTGTGGGCGAGCACCTCCGGCGCGGCGTCGAAGACCGGGCCGAGCTGGTCGTCGCGGCCGTCGAAGTCGGGGACGAGCAGCTCCACCCCGGTGCCCGGGTTCAGCGCGTGGACCTGCCGGACCGTCTCGGCGTAGAGCCAGGACCCGCCGTCGTCGAGGTCGTCGCGGGCGACGCCGGTGATCGTCGAGTAGCGCAGCCCCATCTGGCGCACCGACTCGGCCACCTTGCGGGGCTCGTCGCGGTCCAGCGGTGACGGCTTGCCGGTGTCGATCTGGCAGAAGTCGCAGCGACGGGTGCACTGTTCGCCGCCGATGAGGAAGGTCGCCTCCCGGTCCTCCCAGCACTCGTAGATGTTGGGGCAGCCCGCCTCCTCGCAGACGGTGGCGAGCCCGGCGGCCCGCACCATGCCCTTGAGCTCCGAGAAGTTCGGGCCGGTCTGCACACGGGTGCGGATCCAGTCGGGCTTGCGCTCGATCGGCGTCTGGGAGTTGCGGACCTCGAGGCGGAGCAGCTTGCGTCCGTCGGGAGCGGTCGCGGGCCCGGTCGACGTGGTCACCCGCTCGAGTTTACGCGCGCCGACGCGTCGGGCTGATCTCTCGTGGCCGCCCTCAGCGCCCCGCGAGCATCTCCACGGTGACCCCGCCGACGGTCGTGGTGTCCGCCCGGGGCAGCGGGTGGTCGCTCACCGGGAGGTCGCCCGAGCAGGCGGCCAGCACCGCTTCGCGCACGGCCGGGCGGATCTCCTCGACGGTGACGCGACGGCCGAGCTCGACGCTCAGGCTGGTCACACCGGCGTCGGCGATCCCGCAGGGCACGATGGTGCCGAACGCGGTGAGGTCGGGGTCGG
>JAVXWR010000266.1:0-3871 GCA_032230725.1 Actinomycetota bacterium | reverse complement strand
CCGCCGCGATCGAGACGATCGAGGCGGTCAGCATCGTCCAGCCGGCGAGCCAGGCGATGTGCGGGCTGGTCAGCCGCTTGGTCCAGTTGTAGATCGATCCGGCGACCGGGAACCGCGCCGCCAGCTCGCAGAAGCACAGCGCCACCATGAGCTGCCCGAGGAACACCAGCGGCCAGGACCACCAGTACGACGGGCCCCCGCTCCCCAGTCCGAAGTAGAACAGCTGGAACGTCCCGGTGAGGATCGAGATGTAGCTGATCCCCGCCGCGAACGTGTGGAAGCTGCCGAGCGAGCGGACGAGGCTCGGTCGGTAACCGAACTCGTCGATGTCCGAGCTGTCCGAGCTGTCGGTCTGGGCGTTGTCGGTGCTCACGAACCACTCCCTGGTGTGGAAGAGGGGAACCACCCGGTCGGCGCCGGCCGGGTGTTGGTCCAGATGTGCTTGGTCTCCTGGTACTCGGCCAGGCCCGCCCGGCCGAGCTCGCGCCCGAAGCCGGAGTGGCCGAAGCCGCCCCACTCCGCGGCGGGCACGTAGGGGCCGAAGTCGTTGATCCAGACGGTGCCGTGGCGCAGCCGGGCGGCGACCTCCTCGCACGTGCCGTGGTCGGCGGAGAACACCGCGCCGGCGAGGCCGTACTCGGTGTCGTTGCCGATGCGGACCGCGTCCTCGAGGTCGGTGAACGTCTCGACCGTGAGCACGGGGCCGAACGACTCCTCGTGCACCACGGCCATGTCCTGGGTGCAGCCGTCGAGGATCGTCGGCGGGTAGAAGTAGCCGTCGGCCAGGCGTGGGTCCTTCGGGCGCTCCCCGCCGCAGCGCAGCACGGCGCCCTCGGCGATCCCGCGTTGCACGTAGGACTCGACCTTGTCGCGGTGCGCCGCCGAGATCAGCGGGCCGGTCTCGGTGGTCGGGTCGTCCGGCCCGCCCATGACGATGCGCTGGGCACGTTCCACGAGGTCGTCCACCACGCGGTCGTGGGCCGACTCCTCGACGACGAGCCGCGCGCCCGCGGAGCACACCTGCCCGGAGTGCAGGAAGATCCCGGTGAGGACGTTGTCGACCGCGGTCTCGTGGTCGGCGTCGGCGAAGAGCACGAACGGGTTCTTGCCGCCGAGCTCGAGGGCGACCTTCTTGACGGTCGCGGCCGCGTTCGCCATGAGGACCTTGCCGGTGGCGAGACCGCCGGTGAAGCTCACCATGTCGACGCGCGGATCGGTCGACAGCGGTCCCCCGGCGGTGGCGCCCGCGCCCAGGACGAGGTTCGCGACGCCGTCCGGCACGCCCGCCTCGGCCAGCAGCTCCATCAGGATGATCGAGGTGTGCGGGGTGAGCTCGCTCGGCTTGAGGACGAACGTGCAGCCGGCGCCGAGCGCGGGCGCCACCTTCCAGGCCGTCTGGAGCAGCGGGTAGTTCCACGGGGTGATCAGCCCGCAGACCCCGACCGGCTCGTGGACGACCTTGCTGCGGGCGTTCGGGACGCCGGTCTCGACGAGGCGCCCGTCGTCGGAGGCGGCGAGGTGGCCGAACCAGCGGAAGCAGTTCGTGATGTCGTCCATGTCGATCTCGGACTCGACGACGCGCTTCCCGGTGTCGTCGGTCTCGGCGCGCGCGAGGCGGTCCTTGTCGCGCTGCAGCAGGTCGGCGACGCCCAGCAGAAGCGCCCCGCGCTCGGGGGCCGGGACGTCCGACCAGCGGCCGTCGTCGAACGCGCTGCGGGCGGCGCCGATGGCCCGTTCGGTGTCCGCGGCGCTCGCCTCGCTGACCTCGGCGACGAGCCGGCCGTCCGCCGGAGAGCGGATCTCCCGTCGGCCACCGTCCTCGGCGTCGACCCACGCGCCGTCGATGTAGAGCTGCCTCACGCGCTGTGTCTCCCGCCGTCACCCGGATGCCCGACACCGGGCCTCATCGGCTGACGATGATGTCACCTCCTGCGGAGTACGGGACCACTCGAAGGTGACGCTCCGGTGTCGGCGGACCATGGGGTCGGGCCCGACGACGGTGACGCCCCCCGTCGCTTCGCTCGCCCCCCGGTGACGCCCCCCGTCGCTCCGTTCGCTCCTGGTGGCCCTACGATCCCGCCCAGACCAGCGACGGCCGCCGGTCGCCGTACCGGGGAGGACGCATGGGGCGCAGGCGTGGGGTCCGGACGGCCGGTGCGCTCGTCGCTGCCCTCGTGGCGCTCCTGGCCGCGGCGTGCTCGAGCGAGGAGCCGCCCCCCGCCCCGCAGCACCTGGTCCAGTTCACCGCGACGGGCTCGGCCGGGGGCACGGCCTTCGGCCGGTACGTGATGGTCGGCCAGCTCGGCAGCAACCAGGAGGTCGCCTTCAGCGGACTGCCGTTCGATCTCTCGCTGCCCGTGGGCTACACCCCGGCGCCGAAGATGCAGGTGTCGCTGGTGAACGTGCCGCCGAACTCCTCGATCACCTGCCGCATCACCGTCGACGGCAAGGTGGTCGCGACGCAGACGCAGAGCGCCCCTGGGCAGGACGCGGTCTGCGCGGCGCCCTGAGCGCCCGGCTCAGCGGATGACGCGGACGTCGACCGACACCCCGACGTCGGCCCACGACCGGTCGGCCGTGAGCGCCGTCCTCCCGAGCCGGAGCGCGACGGCGAGGCAGCACCGGTCGCCGAGCGACAGGCCGGCCCGACGTCCGCCGCGCCACAGTCGGGCGGCGAGGGCGGCGTCGTCGTCCGAGAACGGCTCGGTGCGCACCCCGAGCAGGCGTGCTCGCCGGAGCGCCCGCTCGGCGTCGACGCCGTGCTGGTCCAGCTTCTGCCACACCTCGGCCAGGTTCACCGTGGAGAGCACGGCCGCCGGGAGCAGCGGGTCGACGACCTCCGCGCCCGGCTCCTCGAAGAGCCAGGCCAGGAGGGCCGACGCGTCGAGGACGACGGGCGCGCTCACCCGGCCTGGTCCCGGGCCGCGTCGGCGCGCCGCTCGGCCAGGAGCTCGTCGACCACCGAGCCCCTGCCGCCCGCCCGGGCGACGTCGCGGCGGGTCCTCGCGGCGAGCTGGTCCCGGGTCTCGACCACCACCCGCCCGTCCTCGACGTGCACGATCACGGTGTCGCCGACCTGGATGCCCGCCTCGCGCCGCAGCGCCGCCGGGATCGTCACGCGACCCTGCGGGGTCACCGTCGTCTCGCTGCCGTCTGACATGTGACGACCGTACCTGACACTTCGAGCCTGCACATGTCACGTCATGACCCCCGGGGTGATCAACAGCCCTGGGTGGCTGCAGATCGGCCCCGCAAACAGCGACTCAGGGCTGTTGATCATTGCGGTCGCAGCCGAGGGACGCCCGGCGGCGGCCCGTCGGTGGTGCTCAGACCCGCGCGACCAGGTGCGCCTCGCCCCGGCCCTCCTCGTCGACGAGGACCTCGAGGGGCCCGAACGCGGCCCGCAGCTCGCCCGGCCCGGCACGGTAGGACCCGCCGGCGTCGCCGACCGTCGAGAGCACGGTGACGACGAGCAGCCCGCCCGGGACGAGCAGCCGGGGCAGGACCGGGTAGAGCGCCGGGTCGCGGAAGCGCTGGCAGACCACGATGTCGACCGGGACCGCGCCCACGGGCGGGAGGCCCTCGTCGAGGTCGGCGCACACCGTCGTCACGGGGACCCCGTGCTCCGCGGCGAGCTCGCCGGTGCGCCGCAGCGCCTCGGGCGAGACGTCCACGGCCGTCGTCGCGAGCCCCCGCGCGGCCAGCCAGACCGCGACGGTGCCGCGCCCGCAGGCCAGGTCGAGCGCCCGGCCCGCGTCTCGTCGGGTCGAGCTCTGCTGCGCTGCGTCTCCCCCCGGCACGAGGTCCTCCCGCCCGACGAGCGCCGCGGGCGGACCGGGCCGGCCGAGGCCGACGGTCGCGAACCGCCGGT
>JAVXWR010000258.1:0-5264 GCA_032230725.1 Actinomycetota bacterium | reverse complement strand
CGGGGTCCGCGGGTACCGACGGATCCTCGACAAGGTCGTGGCCGACGACTACGAGGGCTTCGTCCTCTCGGGCGCCCGGGAGGCGGTCGTGGCGACGTGACCAGACACGCCCTGAGCTCGGCGCAGCGCCGGGAGGCGATCGAGAAGCGCCGTCCGTCGTGGGTGCCGCGCACCCTCGCCGGCGCCCTCGACGACGCGTGCGCCGACGTCGCCGACCGGCCGTTCGTCGTCACCGAGGACGGCGCCTGGACCTACGCCCAGATGCGTGACTGGGCGGACCGGCTCGCGGGCGGGCTCGCCGGGCTCGGCGTCGGCCCCGGCGACCACGTGGCCGTCGTGCTCGCGAACTACGCCGAGTTCGTCGCGGCGCGCTACGCGATCGCGCGCCTCGGCGCGGTGACGGTGCCGATCAACGTCGCCAACCGGACCGCCGAGCTGGGGTTCATCGTCCGGCGCTCCGATGCGTCGGTGCTGATCACCATGGACCACTTCCGCGGCCTGGACTACCTCGCGATGCTCGACGACCTGGGCGAGGACGCGTTCCCGGCGCTGCGCCACGTCGTCGTGCACCCGACGGGGCACGGCGAGCCCCGCGGGGTCCGCACCCTCGCCGACCTCGCCGACGCCGAACCCGTCGCCGAACCGGGCGGACACCCCGACGACGTGGCCGACGTGCTGTTCACCTCCGCCACCACCGGCGGGCCCAAGGGCGTGCAGCTCACCCACGACATGTGCTGCGCACCGCCTACGGCTCCACGTGGGGCCGCGCCTACACCGACGCACACCGCGTGGTGTTCTCGCTGCCGCTGTTCCACGTCTACGGCTACGTCGAGGGACTGCTGACCGTCCCCTTCATCGGCGGCTGCATCGTGACGCGCCCGACCTTCGACCCCGAGGCCATCCTCGACGCCATCGAGGCGCACCGGGCCGACGACGCCCTGACGATCCCGACGATGACCGCGGAGCTCATCCGGGTCCAGCGCGCCGCACCGCGCGACCTGTCGTCGCTCACGCACCTCTACTCCTCGGGCGGGGTGTCGCCGCACGGCATCCGGCCCGAGATCGACGAGGTGCTCGCCCCCGGCGAGGTCGTCACCGGCTACGGGATGAGCGAGACGACCGCATCGACGACCTGCACGTGGCCGGAGGACCCGCCGGAGCGGCGGATGACGACGAACGGCCGGATGAAGCGCGCCGGGGTGGCGGGCGACCCCGATCTCGACGGCCGGCTCGTCGTCTACAAGGTCATCGACACGGCCAGCGACGAGGACCTCCACTACGGAGCGGTCGGTGAGCTCGTCTGCCGCGGCCCCGGGGTGACGGCGGGCTACTACCGCAACCCCGAGGCGACGGCCGCAGCGTTCACGCCGGATAGCTGGCTGAGGACCGGCGATCTCGGGATCCTCGACGCCGACGAGTACCTGCACCTCGTCGGGCGCACGAAGGACAGCTACCGGTGCGGCGGCGAGCAGGTGGTCCCCGGCGACGTCGAGACCGTCCTGGGCATGCATCCGAGCGTGCACCAGGCGTTCGTCGTGCCCGTGCCCGACGCGCGCCGGGGCGAGGTCGGGTGGGCGTGGGTCGTGCCCCGCGACGGCCACACCGTCGAGGCCGAGGTGCTGGTGGCCTGGTGCACCGAGCACCTCGCGCGGTTCAAGGTGCCCCGCCACGTCGTGGAGATCGACGTCGCGGACATCCCGCTGACCGCGTCCGGCCGCGCCCGCAAGTTCCTGCTCGTCGAGCGCGCCACCAGCGCCCTGGCCGGACACGCCTGACCGCGAGTCGTCCCCAACGCCTTTCTCGCCAGGCCGTCAACGGCTATGTTGACAGCGTGGGTGACCGGCGTCACGCAGTCGATCACCAGCCGCCAGCCCGGCCGACGAAGGAGTCCCCCGTGTCCCGTATGCGCTTCGGCATCTTCCTGCCGCCGCACCACGTCGGTCGGGCAGAACCCGACGTACTCGCTGCAGCGCGACGTCGAGCTCGTGCAGCGCCTCGACGCCATGGGCTTCGACGAAGCCTGGTTCGGCGAGCACCACTCGTGCGGTGTCGAGCTCATCGGCGACCCGCTGCTGTTCATCGCGCACTGCGCCCAGGTCACGAAGAACATCAAGCTCGGCACCGGGGTGCTCTCGCTGCCGTACCACAACCCCTTCCTCGTGGCCGACCGCCTCGTGCTGCTCGACCACCTGACCCGGGGTCGTGCGATGCTCGGCGTCGGGCCCGGAGCGCTCGCCACCGACGCCGAGATGCTCGGCCTCGACCCGGCCGACGCCCGCGCCGCGCCGGAGACCGACACCGCGGTGCTCATGCACCTGCTGACGAACGACGAGCCGATCTCCATCGACACCGGGCGCTACAAGCTGGTCGACGCCCGCCTGCAGCTGGACAGCTACTCCGACCCGCACCCCGAGATCGCCACCGCCGCCATCATGTCGCCGTCGGGCCCGCGCCTGGTCGGCAAGCACGGGCTCGGGATGATCTCCATCGGCGCGACCATGAGCGCCGCCGGCTTCGACGCGCTCGGGCACCACTGGGACGTGGTCGAGGAGCGCGCCGCGGAGTTCGGGACCAACCCCGACCGCGAGGGCTGGCGCCCCGTCGGACCGATGCACATCGCCGACACCCGGGACCAGGCGATCAAGGATGTCGAGTACGGCATCAACGAGTGGTTCGACTACCTGCAGCACACCGCCTCGGCGCCGCAGCTGGGCGTCGAGGGCAAGACGACGAAGGAGCGCATCGAGTTCGTCATCGAGAGCGGGATGGGCGTCATCGGCACGGTCGACGACGCGGTGAGCCAGATCGAGCGCCTGCAGGAGCAGTCGAAGGGCGGCTTCGGCTGCTATCTGATGTTCGCCCACAACTGGGCCCCGTGGGAGGCGACGCTTCACCACTACCACCTGTTCGCCAACCACGTGATCCCGAAGTTCAAGAAGACCGACGGTCGCCTCATGGCCAACGAGCAGTGGACCCGGAGCGTCCGCGAGCCCCTGGCCGCGAAGCAGTGGGACGCGATCAACGCGTGGACGGCCAAGCACCAGGCGGAGCGCGACGCGAAGCAGGCACAGCAGGCCAACGGCTCCCCCAGCCCGGCCTCCCAGGCGTAGCCGCCGGGCCCGGCCGCCTCGTCGACGCGGTCGGGCCCGAGTGTCACTCCGGCTCGACGAACTTCACGAGGCGCTCCAGCGTGGCCGCGAGTCCGTGGGCGTCGACGACCGGCAGGTAGGGCAGCAGCCGCTCCAGGGTCACCCCCGACCAGTCGTAGACGTGGGTGACACGCGTGCACCCGCCGCCGTTGCAGGGCTCCAACTGGTAGGTCCACACCTGCCCACCCCGGTCGCCGCCGTGGGTGGCCGGCGCCCAGCCGATCTCGCGGTCCTTCTCGAAGGCCACGACGTGGTTGTCGACGAGGTAGTCCCCCATGTCCTTGCCGTGCATCTCCATGACGAACACGTCGCCGACGCCGTGGAGCGGCTGATGGGTCCGCGTGCCGAGCACGGTGCCCGAGGCGTCGAGGTCGACGTGGCGGTCGGGGGTCGTGAGCAGGGCGAAGACCTTGTCCGGCGGCGCGTCGACGACACGGGTGGCCTGCAGGGATTTCTCACTCACGGGGCGCGGATGCCCATCAGGAGCGGCTGTCATGTCTAGTGCGCCGCCCAGATGCCGCCGTCGACCGGGAGCACCGCGCCGGTGACGTACCCGGCGGCCCGGGAGGCGAGGAACACCGCGGCGCCCGCCATGTCGTCGGGCCCGCCGATGCGCCCGAGCACGCTGCTCTGCGCGATCTCGTCGCCGCGCTCGGCCAGCGTCGCCGCCATCATCTTCGACTCGAAGGGCCCCGGGGCGATGGCGTTGACCCGGATGTTGCGCGGCCCGAGCTCGGCGGCCAGGACCCGCGTCAGCTGATGAACGCCCGCCTTGCTCGCGGAGTAGGAGTAGGTGGGCAGCGGGGTGACGCGCAGCCCGTCGATGCTGCCGACGTTGATCACGCTGGCCGTGTCCTCCGCCGTCGCGGACGCCTCGAGCAGCGGCAGGAACGCGCGGGTGAGGAAGAACGGGGCCTTGAGGTTGAGATCGAGCACCTTGTCCCAGGCCGACGCCGGGAATTCCTCGAACGGGGCGCCCCACGTGGCGCCTGCGTTGTTGACCAGCACGTGGACCCGGTGCTCGCGCGCCGACACCTCACCCGCGAGACGCGAGCACTCCTCCTCGGAGGAGACGTCGGCCGGGATCGACACGACCCGGCCGGCGGCGATGCTGCCGTGCGACGACAGCTCCGCGACGGCGTCGTCGCCCGCTGCGGCCTTGCGGGAGCTGATGTAGACGGTCGCGCCGGCGTCGAGCAGCCCGCGGGCGATCATCAGGCCGATCCCCCGCGTGCCGCCGGTGACCACGGCGACCTTGCCGGTCAGGTCGAACAGGTTCACGGTCGTCCTGTCCTTTCGTCGAACGTCTCTGCGCTCGCCGATGATTCACCCCGTGGAGCCATGACGCCGCACGGTGCTGCGTCCTCGCGACCAGTTCGCCGAGAAGCCGGTCGACCCGACGCGGCCGCTGCTCACGGTGCCGTCGCCGACGGTCAGGCGTGCGCTTTCGCCCGCGCCGCGACGCCGGCCGCCCCGAGCAGCCCGGCGCCGAGCGCCGCGAACGCGACGCCAGCACCCGAGGTCTCGATGCCCAGCGCGTGGTCCAGCGACAGCTCGCCGGGTCCCGCGGCCGCGAGCGCGAAGACGGCGGCGGTCAGGACGGCGTTGTACTCCCAGCCGCCCTTGGTCACCCAGGGGCCGTTGGGGGCGTGCACGTGGTAGACCGCCGAGCCCATCGCGCCCGAGATCATCGTCGCGGCGAGCGGGGTCGCGAGGCCCGCGGCGAGCAGCGCGCCGCCGCCGGCCTCGCTGACGCCCGCCGCCACCGCGTTGTCCCGGCCCGGCTTGAGGCCCATCCCCTCGAAGCCCGCCGCGGTGCCCTCGATCCCGCCGCCGCCGAACCAACCGGCGAGCTTCTGCATGCCGTGGCCGAAGAACAGCAGCCCGACCACGAGCCGCAGCACCGCCATACCGATCTTCACGAAAGCTCCCGTCACGACACGAACAGTTGTCCCGTCAAGCTAGACCCGGACGCGGAGTGGCGCGCCGGGGGGAGTCGGACGAGAGTCACAGGCACGATCAGATAGGTGCACACTACAATCGATCCCGCTCGTTGCCCTGACTAACGAATCGGACCGCCCATGACGACGACGGCACCCGTCGCACCCGTCTCGC
>JAVXWR010000199.1:0-4819 GCA_032230725.1 Actinomycetota bacterium | reverse complement strand
GCTGTGGATGTACCTGACCAGCTACATCGTGCTGCTCGGCGCCGAGATCAACTCGGAGTCGGAGTACCAGACCGCCGCGGACACCACGAAGGGGAGCTCCGCGCCGATGGGCGCGCGCGGCGCGGTGAAGGCCGACGACTCGATCGCGACGGGTCGGCGCTGACCCGGCGGGGTCAGTCCTGCAGGGTGTGCAGCGCGGCGGCGTAGGCGTCGGCCGCCGCTGTCCGCGCGGTGAGCACCCGCGAGCCCGTCGCCGTGAGCCGGTAGCGTCGCGGGTCCTCGGACGAGCGGCGCAGGAGCCGGTTGCGGTGCAGCCGGTGCAGCGACGCGAAGACCTGCTGGGCCGAGGGCTGCGGCGTCCCGAGCGCGCCCTCCTGCAGCCGGCGCAGCACCCCGTACCCGTCCCGGTCGCCCGCGGTCAGCGTGGCGAGCACGAGCGTGTCGCACCGCTCGCGGTCGCGCAGGCCCGACGGATGGCCCGTGCTCCTGGTGGGTGTGCTCATGCGGCGCTCCTCCCCCGGCCACGCAGCAGGGCGCGCAGTTCGGCAAGCGACTGCACGACCTGCTGCGCACCGGCCTCGGTCAGTTCGTCGTCGGAGAACCCGCCGGTGCGCACCGCGAGGAACGGCACCCCGGCACGGACCCCGGCCTGACCGTCCCACACGGAGTCCCCCACGAGCACCGCGTCCTCGGTGCCGACCTGGGCCACCGCCAGCTCGACGAGGTCGGGGGCGGGCTTGCTCGCCTCGACGTCGCTCGAGGTGACGACGGCGTCGGCGTGGCGCCGGCCGTCGACGAGCCCGAGCAGGTGCTCGGCGGTCCCGCTCGAGCCCGAGGTCGCGAGCACGATCCGCAGTCCGTCCTCGCGTAGGCCCGCGAGCAGCGCCTCGGCGTCCGCGAACGGCGCGACCTCGCCGATCAGGGCGTCGAACTCCTCGCCGTGCGCCGCGCGCACGTCGTCGCCGTAGTCGGACTCCGCCTGCTCCCCCGCCACGTGGGTGACGAGCTGGTCGCCGCCCATTCCCACGGCGCGGTGCAGGTGCCAGATCGGCAGCGTGGTGCCGAGGCGGCGGAACGCGCGGTACCAGGCGAGGGCGTGCTGATAGTTCGAGTCGACGAGGGTGCCGTCGACGTCGAGGATCGCGGTGTCGGGCATGGCGGGGCGGATGCCCGGTGGATCCCCGGCGTCAACCACTTCCTCGGGCCCCGGACCGGCGCGCCGGTTGTGTTCCCGTCCCGCGACCAGTAGCCCTGCACCGTGAACCTCGCCGTCGCCGGGATCGTGTTCGGGATCGTCGCGCTCGCGGAGCTGCCCGACACCAGTTCTGTGGCGGCCGTCGTCCTGGGCAGCCGCTTCCCGCCGCGGCTCGTCCTGCTGGGGGCCGTCGCCGCGCACACCGTGCAGACCGTCGTCGCGGTGGCGGCCGGGAGCGTGGTGGCCCTGCTCCCCCGGCGCCCGCTCGAGTGGGGCCTCGTCGTGATCTTCCTCATCGCCACGGTGCTGGTCCTGCGCGAGGACGACGACGATGACGACGGGCCGACCCTGGACGGGACACCCGGGACGCGCCGCAAGGTCGTGGCCACCGCGTTCGGCATCGTGCTGCTCGCCGAGCTGGGCGACCCGACGCAGATCATCACGGCGACCCTCGCCGCCCGCTACGCCGATCCGCTCGCGGTCGGGATCGGTGCGGCGCTCGCGCTGTGGGTCGTCTCCGCGATCGCCGTGTACGGCGGCGACCGGCTGCGGCGCGTGCTCCCCGCGCTCTGGCTGACGCGGATCGCCGCGGCGATCCTCGTGGTCCTCGCCGTGCTGACCGCGATCGACGCGATCGCGGGGTGAGCCGCTGGTGACGGTGCTCGGCGCCTGACGGTCAGGCCGCGGGGCGGCGCAGCACGAGGTTCATCGCCATCAGGCTCAACGGGCAGCGGTCGTCCTCGGTGAGCAGGGCGACCTCGGTGCGGACGATGCCGCGGTCGGGCCTGGACCGGGACGGGCGTGCCTGCGCCACGCTCACCCGGAGCCGCACCGGGTCGTTCGGCCGCAGGGGGGACGACCAGCGCAGCTCGTCGACCCCTGGCGAACCGAGGCTGGCCACGGCCGAGATGTAGTGGTCGCAGTACAGCCGCATCATCAGGCCCGCGGACTGCCACCCGCTGGCGATGAGCCCGCCGTAGGGCCCCGTCTCGGCCCACGCCGGGTCGGTGTGGAGGCGCTGCGGGTCGTAGCGCACGGCGTACTCGACGATCTCCTCGTCGGTGACGCTGCGCCACCCGTACTCGAAGGTCTCCCCGGGCCGGTAGTCCTCGAACCAGCGGTCGTCGACGGGGCTCGCGAAGTCGCGCCCGCCGAGGGCGCGCGTCGTGACGTGGGCGGAGACCATGCCGTGATCCTGCCCCGCGAGGCTCCCGGCGACCTGCCGACGGCGCGATCAGTCCACGGAGCCGAGCACGCCGCCGAACCGCACGAGCGCCGCCGGGTAGAAGCGGGGCACGAGCCGCACGAACAGGTCCACGAGCTTCGCGTCGTTGCCGACGAGCACGCGCGGCTTCCCGCCCTCGACCCCGTCGACGATGATCGTCGCCGCGCGGTCCGCGGGGAGCTTGAGGAGCTTCTCGTTGTAGGTGCGCATCCGCGCCTCGTCCGCGGCCGTGCTCGGACGCTGCGCGGCGCCGCGCTCGAAGGCGGCCGTCGCGATGTTCGTCTTCACCCCGCCGGGGTGGACGACGGTGACCTGCACCGGGTGCCCGCCCGCGAGCATCTCGGCGCGCAGGGTCTCGGTGAACCCGCGGACGCCGAACTTGCTCGTGCAGTAGGCGGACATCCCGGGCTGGGCCATGAGGCCGTTCAGGCTCGAGACGTTGACGACGTGCCCGTCGCCGGAGGCCACCAGGTGCGGCAGGAACGCCTTGGTCCCGTGGATGACGCCGAAGAGGTTGATGCCGAGCACGGTGTCGTACTCGCTCCACTCGCCCTCGAGGATCGACCCGGAGCTCGCGATGCCGGCGTTGTTGTAGATCTGGTGCACGACTCCGAAGTGTCCGACGACGGCGTCCGCGTGCGCCTGCACCGCCTCCCGGTCGGCGACGTCGAGCCGGGCGGTGTACACCTCGGCTCCCAGGGCCTTGGCCTGGTCGGCGGTCTCCCCCAACCCGGCCTCGTCCACGTCGGAGAGCGCGAGCCGCGCACCGCGCCGCGCGAGCTCGAGGGCGAGGCGTCGCCCGATGCCCGATCCGGCGCCGGTGACCACGGCGACCTTGTCCCGGACGCTGCCCATCGGTTCTCCCTCGCTCGCCGGATGCTGCGCGGCCACGGTACGGGCGCGTACCGACTGCGGCAAGAGGGGCCACCGGGAGCGCGGGAGGGGCGTCACCCCTGGTCGATGCGCACCATGTTGCCGGCGGGGTCGCGCACGGCCGCGTCGCGGACGCCCCACGGCTGGCTGGTGGGCTCCGAGAGGACCTCGACGCCGGGCGCCGAGGCGATCTTGTCGAAGGTCGCGTCGAGGTCGTCGGAGCGGAGCTGGACCATGCCCAGCACCCCCTTGGCGAGCAGGGCGGCGAGCGCGTCCCCGTCCTCCTGGGAGCGCCCCGCGTGCGGTGGCGAGAGCACGATGTTGATCTCGGGCTGGGTGTCGGTGCCGAGCGTCACCCAGCGCTGCGCGCCCTGCCCGACGTCGTTGCGCACGGTCAGGCCGAGCGTGTCGCGGTAGAAGGAGAGGGCCGCGTCGAGGTCGTCGACGACGACGTGCATGCCGGAGAGCGAAATCGTCATGACGGGGACGCTAGGCCCGGGACCGCGCCGGAGGCTTCTCCGAACCTGCTCTCCTGCGGGACCCCCCGGCGCGGACGCGCGACGGCCATCGTCTGGCAGGTGGGCGCGGTCCGGAGCTCGTCGTGGTTGCGCGCGCGGTACGCCGACGGCGTCTCGCCGACCAGCTCGGTGAACCGGGTGGAGAACGACCCGAGGCTGGTACAGCCGACCGCGAAGCACACCTCGGTCACGTTGAGGTCGCCGCGACGCAGCAGGGCCTTCGCGCGCTCGATGCGTCGCGTCATGAGGTAGGAGTACGGCGTCTCCGAGTACGCCTCGCGGAAGCGGCGGCTGAAGTGCGCCGTGGACATCAGTGCCGTCCGGGCGAGCGCGGGCACGTCCAGGGGCTGCGCGTACTCGCGGTCCATCCGGTCGCGCGCCCGGCGCAGCCGGCGCAGCTCGTCGAGGTCGGTGCTCACGCCCGCCATCCTTCCCGAGCCCGGCCCCCGACGGGAGCCGCCCGACCTCGTCGGGGCGGGATCGGCAATCATCACGACGGACCCACGGTGAGCTGGCACCGTGGCGGCATGCAGCTCTTCCGCGTGATCCTCCCGGTCGAGGACATCGACGCAGCCGCCGCGTTCTGGACCGCGGTGCTGGGCGGCGTCCCCGGCGAGCGCGTCACGGGTGGGCGGCACTACTTCGACTGCGGCGGCACGCTCCTGGCCTGTTGGGACCCGCTCGCCGACGGCGACCCGGCCTTCCCCGGGCCCAACCACGGAACGGTCTATCTCGCGACCGACGAGCCGCTCCCTGCCGTCCGGGAGCGCGCACTGGCCGCGGGCGCGGTCCCGGACGAGCACCGGGGCGGGGTCGCCCGACAGCCCTGGGGCGAGCATTCCTTCTACGCGCGGGATCCGTGGGGCAACCGCTTCTGTGTGGTCGAGGCCGGGACCGAGTACCGCGGCGGCCACTTCTCGTTCCCCGTCAGCGCGGCGGGTACATGATCACGCCGACCCCGACGAGGCAGACGACCGCGCCGAGGAGGTCGAACCGGTCCGGCCGGTA
>JAVXWR010000190.1:0-2888 GCA_032230725.1 Actinomycetota bacterium | reverse complement strand
TCGGCCGCGGCGGCACCTGACGGTGGGGTGGGGCCGGCCGGTCAACAGGTGCGGCCCCGGGCGTTGGTGATCACTAGCAGGTGAGCGCTGCGCGCAAGGGTGAAGTGCACGCCTGCGGCGCCCTTGCGCTCCGCTCTGCTCTCACCTGCTCGAGGCGTGACCACGCCCGGGGACGCACCCAGCACCCCGACAGAGCAGCCCACGGAGGCCGCCATGACCACCGTCACCATCTCCGGCAACCTGGTCCGGGACCCCGAGCTCCGCTTCACCGGAAGCGGCAAGGCCGTCGCGAACTTGACCATCGCCGAGAACCACCGCCCCCGCACCGCCGACGGGCACGGGTGGGAGGACACCGAGCCCACCTACTGGCCGGTCACGGTCTGGGGCGACCACGCCGAGCACCTCGCGCAGAGCCTGACCGCCGGCGCCCGGGTCGTCGTCCTCGGCCGCACCGGGACCCGGGTCTGGACCCCGACCGAGGGCGAGCGCGCCGGGCAGCAGCAGCGCCGCCTCGAGATCGTCGCCGACGAGGTCGCGCCGTCGCTGCGGGGGGCCACCGCGACCCTCGCCAAGGTCGGCCGCCGCGACGGCGACGCCCCGATCGAGGACGAACCATCGTTCTAAGGCTCTCTCCGGCGCCGGGGTTCCCACGGGGCCCTGGCGCCGGGCTGAGCGCCGCAGGCGCATCAGCAGGCCTCCGCTTGACGTGTCCACCACCCAGGCGTCGTCGCGCACGTCGAACGCCAAGGCGCGCGAATCGGCGTCCGTTGAACGCCCGGGGAGCAGGGCGGCGAACACGCACACGACTCCCGCGAGCACAGCCCTCTCCACGCCAGCCAGCGCAGTAGCGTGGCGGGCCCCGCCACCTCGGCGTTCGGCCCGCACCGCGAGCACCATGAAAGCAACAGCGATGACCGCGATCACTATGGCCCCACGGGGAGTAGCAACAGGACGTACGCAGGCTTCTGGTAGTCCGAGCCCGAAGGGCGAGAGACTCCCGCAACCGCAGGGCGGGAGTGCCTACGCCCGCGGGCTACGACGGCTGACCTTGGTCCGTGAGCACGAGCTGTACCGGTCCATAGCTGGGGGTCTGCAATAGCCACGACGCCAGCACCCTGGCCGTCGGCGGAGTCGCCTGGCCGAACATAAGCCGGTAGCGCAGAGGGGTCTCCACCGCCGCAGGCTTGTGCGTCCAATTCCACAGTAAGAAGGCCCGCAGCAACGGCCCCGACTTCTGATACTTAAGGTCGAGCCATTGCTGGATCTGGCCGCGGTCGCCGTAGAAGTCGACGACGGGGACGGCAGAGTTGAAGGCCAGCACGCCGATTTCGCCAGGTCCCAGCACCGGCTGGCCGCTGGTGAGCCCGGCCAGTTGTCGGCCGACGGCGGCGTACTGGTTGCTGGTGGCCTGGTTGCCTTGCATGGGTGCGGTGGTCCAGGGCACCGGACCGGCCGTCACGGCACATGCCGCGGCGAGCAGCGCGACGCCCACGGAACCGACCCGGGGCGTCGTGCCGGCAAGCGTGAGCACCATTGCGCACATCGAGCAGACCACCAGCGGTCCGTAGTACCAGGTGAACGGGGCCGCCCCCGTCGCGACGAGGCCGGCGAAGTGTAGCCACCCGGCGGCGACGAAGGTCAGCACCATGCGGGACGAGGCTTCTCGCCTCCGCCATGCCGCCACGACGGCGCACACGAGTGCGACGGCCACGGGGAGCACCGTGAGCGCGACGGCGGCCGGCCAGGTCCGACCATAGTTGGTGAACGGGGCATAGAACATCGCCGCCCACGTGTCGCCGCCGAACTCAGTCACCATCGACTTCAACCACGTCGTGTCGGGCAGGAAGCCGCCGAGGATGTACCAGGAAAAGACGTGCCAGGGCAACGCGACCAGCGCAGCGACGCCTGCAACGGTTCCCAGCTGCGTCAAAGGACGCTCAAGCCGTGGCCAGAGACCCGCGACCGCCAGCACCCCGGCGGGCACCGCGAGATCCGGTCGGTCAAGCACCGCGAGCCCGCAGAGCGCGCCCACCACTATCGGTTTGCCCACGACTGCGTAGCGCGCAATCCCAAGCAGCAGAGCGGCTCCGAGATAGGTTTCCAAACCCACCGTCGAGACCAGCAGCGGCGACGTAACAAGCAGTCCGACGAGCCCGTAGGGCAGCATGCGGGACAGCCCGAGGTCGCGGCCGAGCTGAGCCGAAGTCCACCCGATGAGCGTTAGCGTCGCGACGAGCAGAGCGCCCACCGCCACCACGGGTCTTCCGGTCACAACGATGCCGGCCGCGAGGAGCCAACAGTTCAACGGCGAGGTTTGGGTGTTGCTGCTCCGGTCACTGAGGAGGCCCCAATGCCCGTGCTCGGCAAGATTTCGCGCGTAGCCGAGAGTGATGTACGCATCGTCGACCAGGGCGTGATGCACGACCACGAACAGCACCACGCCAGCCGCAGCGCCGCACCCGGCCGCCCACCAGGGCGAACGGTCCACGGCTAGGGATTGCCGCACCGGCTCGGCTGCGACCTCCGGCCGCGGCGCTCTCAGGGCTGCCATCCGGGCAGTGTCACGGATCGCCGCGCCGACCAGCGCGTCGGGTCGACCGTAGACGCGGCGACGCCGCGTGGCTGGGGCGTGCCACGATGCGGTCCACGGTCCACGGTGCTCGAACACCGGACAACCACGACGTCGTGATACAGCCGCCACAGTGTCGCGTTGGCGAAGCCATCGTCGTGCCCGGCGACCTCGTCGTCGTCGCGGACCGGGTGCAGGGCGATCCCGTCGTGCAGAACGGTTCCGGGTCAGCGCCGGGGACCCCGGGCCCACCCCGCCCAGGCGCCGTCGCGGTCACGCAGCACCGGGGCGACTAGTGCTGCGCTCTTGGCTCTCGTTC
>JAVXWR010000185.1:0-4245 GCA_032230725.1 Actinomycetota bacterium | reverse complement strand
CTCCCGCCCGCACCCTCCGGAGGTCACCCATGTCCGAACCCGTCTCCGACACCGGCTCCGACACCGGCTCCCCACCCTCGTCGACCCCGCGCCCCGGCGGTCTCGCGCGTCTGGGCGCCGACTGGATCGCGGTGATCGTCGCCGGGGTCCTCGTCGTCCTCGCGGGCCTCGGCCTGCTCCCGGCGATCCCCTTCCTGATCAAGTGAGCACGACGGACGTCGGCACGGCCGACACGACGACGGCGGGCCCGTCCGGACTGGCCCGCGCGATCCCGGGAATCCTGCTGCTCGCCGTCATCGGCGTGATCGGGGTCGGGCTGCAGGCGGGTCTGCGCTCGATCGGCGCCTCGACCGGGACGCGCCTCCCCGACGTCGAGTACGTCCTCTGGGCGATCCTGCTCGGCCTGCTCGCGCGCAACACCGTCGGAGTCGCGCGGGTCTTCCGGCCCGGCGTCGCCACCTACGAGTTCTGGCTCAAGATCGGGATCGTCCTGCTCGGGGCGCGCTACCTGCTCGGTGACCTCGTGAAGCTCGGTGGCCTGAGCTTCGTGCTGATCCTCGTCGACATGGCGATCGCGACGACGGTGATCCTGTTCGTCGGGAGGCTGTTCGGGCTCGGCGGGAAGCTCTCCTCGCTGCTCGCGATCGGGACCTCGATCTGCGGGGTCTCCGCGATCATCGCCGGTCGTGGGGCCATCGGCGCCGACGACGAGGACTCCGGCTACTCGATCGCCGCGATCCTCGCGCTCGGCGCGGTGGCGCTGTTCAGCTTCCCGGCGATCGGGCACCTGATCGGGCTCTCGGACCTGCAGTTCGGCCTGTGGGCCGGGCTCGCGGTGGACAACACCGCGGAGACGACCGCGACCGGTGCCGCCTTCTCGCCCGCCGCGCAGGACGTCGCCGTGGCGGTGAAGAACACCCGCAACGCCCTCATCGGCATCGTCGTCCTCGCGTACGCCGCCTACTGGGCGACCCGGGGCGGCCGGGCGATCGCGACCACGGGCCGGGAGCGGGTCGCGTTCGTGTGGGCGACGTTCCCGAAGTTCGTGCTCGGCTTCCTGGCCGTCGCCGCCCTCGGCACCGTCGGATTCTTCTCGGGCGCCGACAAGACCTCGCTGGGGAACCTCTCGAAGTGGGCGTTCCTGCTCTGCTTCGCGGGGGTGGGGCTGAACTTCGACCTCCGCGAGCTCGGTCGCACCGGCTGGCGGCCGCTGGTCGTGGCGGCCGTCGGGCTCGTCGTGGTCGCGGCGTGCTCGTTGGGTCTGGTCCTGGTGGCGTCGCCCTCGCTGGGCGCGCATCCCTGACTCACCCGCGACGGGCACACCACGCAGCCCGCCGGCTCGCCCGAGCTGCGTGGTGTGCCCGTGAGCGGGGGGTAGCGAGCCCTGGGGCGGGCCCGAGGGCGTGACGCACCTCGCTTGACGGCGCCCCCGCCACGGAGGAGGTTGAGGACCGTGCGGTCCGGGACCGATCGGTCCGCCACGGTGGAGGAGGTGTCGTCATGCGGGACGCGGTGATCGTGGACGCGGTGCGGACGCCCGTCGGCAAGGGCAAGCCGGGCGGCGCGTACGCCGAGGTCCATCCCGTGGAGCTGCACGCCCACGTGCTGCGGAGCCTCGTCGAGCGGGTGCCCGGCCTGGAGCCGGGCGAGGTCGACGACGTGATCGGCGGCGCGGTCGGGCAGGTCGGCGAGCAGAGCGGCAACACCACCCGGTTCGCGGCGCTCGCGGCGGGCTTCCCCGAGTCGGTGCCGGGAGTGACCGTCGACCGGCAGTGCGGGTCGAGCCAGCAGGCGCTCTCCTTCGCGGCGCAGGGCGTGGTGGCCGGGGGGTACGACATCGCGATCGCCTCGGGCGTCGAGTCGATGTCGCGCATCCGGATCGGCAGCCAGACCGAAGTGAACGGCGTCGCGCAGGACGTGCCGGGGCCGACGGTCCGCGCGCGCTACGCGCCCGGGCTCGTCCCGCAGGGTGTGAGCGCCGAGCTGATCGCACGCCGGTGGCACCTGAGCCGCACCCAGCTCGACGAGTTCGCGCTGGCCAGTCACCAGAAGGCCGCGGCCGCGTGGGCCGAGGGCCGCTTCGCCGCGGAGGTCGCGCCGCTGAAGACGACGCGGGCCGACGGCGCCGTCGCCCAGCTCGAGACCGACGAGACGGTCCGCCCGGGCACGACGATCGAGGCGCTCGCCGGGCTGCGGACCCCCTTCGCCGACGAGCGCTGGACCGCGCGGTTCGGCGACATCGACTGGACCGTCACCGCCGGGAACGCCAGCCCCTACAACGACGGGGCCGCGGCGCTGCTCGTCACCACGTCGGACATCGCCCGGGAACGCGGCTGGACCCCGCGCGCCCGGGTGCACACCGCCACCGTGACCGGCGACGACCCGATCTACATGCTGACCGGCATCATCCCGGCCACCGCGAAGGTCCTCGCGCGCGCGGGCCTGACGATCGCCGACATCGACGCGTTCGAGGTCAACGAGGCATTCGCATCGGTCGTGCTCGCCTGGCTCGCGGAGACCGGCGCCGATCCGGCGAAGACGAACATCAACGGCGGCGCCATCTCGATCGGCCACCCGCTCGGCGCCAGCGGCGCGCGGATCGCGACCACCCTGCTCGGGGTGCTCGAGCAGACCGGTGGGCGCTACGGCCTGCAGACCATGTGCGAGGCCGGCGGGACGGCCAACGCCACCATCGTGGAGAGGATCGTCCGATGAGGATCGCCGGCTCGACCGCACTCGTCACGGGCGCCGGACGCGGCCTGGGCGCCGTGCTCGTCGACGCCCTGCTCGCCCGCGGCGCCGCCACCGTGTACGCGGGCGCCCGGGACCCGCGCTCGGTCGCCCACCAGGACCCGCGCGTCATCCCGCTGCTCCTCGACGTCACCGAGCCCGCCACCGTGCGGGCCGCCGCCGAGCGCGCGGGCGACGTCGACCTGCTGATCAACAACGCCGGGGTCGCCGGGAACGGCTCGCTGCTCACCGGCGACCCGGAGCGGGCCCGGGCCGAGATGGAGACGAACTTCTGGGGGCCGGTCTCGGTGCTGCGGGCCTTCGCCCCGGTGCTCGCGCACCACGGCGGCGGCGCGGCGGTGAACGTGCTCTCCGCCCTGTCGTGGCTGACCGCGCCGTTCACCGCGTCCTACAGCGCCTCCAAGGCCGCCGCCTGGTCCTTCACCGGCTCCGCGCGGGCCGAGCTGCGGGCCCGGGGCACCCAGGTGGTCGGGGTCCACCTCGGCTACATGGACACCGACATGGTCGCCGGTCTCGACGTCCCCAAGATCGCCCCGGCCGGCGTCGCGCGCCAGATCCTCGACGCGGTCGAGAGCGGTGCCGAGGAGGTGCTCGCCGATCTGCCGAGCGAGCGGGCGAAGGCAGCGCTCTCCGGGGCGCCGGCGGGTCTCGAGCTCTGAGTCCCGGTCCACGGGTGAGGAGCCCCTCGATCCACCCGCGACGGGCACACCACGCAGCTCGACGACTCGCCCGGGCTGCGTGGTGTGCCTCTGATCGAGGAGCGGCGGGCACCCGCACGGGCCACCCCCGGCGAGGGGCACTGGGCGCAGGCTGAGAGCCGGCCGGACCTGGGTCATGTGCTCCTGATCAACGACGACGGCCGACGGCGCCCCGGCTGCGTGGCCGAGGCGTCTCGCTCGATCCGACCCGGGCGGGTAGCGACCCCGGGCAGGAGCTCGCCGTCCGCGGGAGCCCGGTCGCCCGGGGGAGCTCGTGGCGGCGCTGTTCGCGGAGCACCACTCCCCGACGATGTACGCCCCCGGCGCGGCCGCCGAGCACGTCGAGGTCTGACGGGTCACGGCACCGTCGTGGTGCTCCCGTCGGCCCACACGACGAGCCCGGCGCGCCCGACCCGGTGGCCGAGCCACTCCGCCGCGCGCGGGCCGAGCGCGTAGGCCGCGGTGGCGTCGACGTCGGCCGCGGTGAGCGACGTGGCGGTCACGGTCACCTGGGCGACGGTGTGCGGGGTGGTGCCGGTGCGGGCGTCGACGAGGTGCGCGCCGCGGTGGGCGGTGCCCGAGGTGGCGACGGCGCCGTCGCGGAGCGGGACGACGGCCAGGACGCGGGTGGGGTCGTGGGGGTCCTCGATCCCGACGCGCCAGGGGTCGCCGTGGGTCGCGCGACCGATCAGGTCGCCGCCCGCGGCGAGGCAGAAGTCGGTGTGGTCCAGGGCGCGCAGTGCCGCCGAGGCGCGCTCGACCGCCCACCCCTTCACGACGCCGCTCGGATCCAGTT
>JAVXWR010000339.1:0-7551 GCA_032230725.1 Actinomycetota bacterium | reverse complement strand
CATGATGGCCCGCGCCCACTCGCGATGACACGATCTCGCGCCGTGTGCCCCGAGGCCGGGCCGGCCGATCCCGCCGCCGTCGCGTTAGCCGCGCCCGGACACGCGCGCGGTCGGTACTGTCCGGCTCCTCCGACCCGAGGAGGACACCATGGCGCGGCTGATCTTCTCGGCCACCGCCTCGCTGGACGGCTACATGGCCGGCCCGGGCGGCGACATGAGCTGGCTGAGCGAGCACCTCGGCGGCGAGAACCCGGCCGCCGACCGCCTGCTCGCGGACGTCGGAGCGCTGCTCGTCGGGCGCCGCACCCACGACGGCGACGACCCGAACCGCGGCACCGACGCCGAGGGCGCCTTCGGCGGGCAGTACGACGGCCCGGTCGTCGTGCTCACCCACCGCCCGCCGGCCACCCCGCCCGCCGGGGTCACCGTGGCGACCGACCTGCACGAGGCCGTCGCGGCGGCCCGGGAGGCGGCCGGGGACCGGTACGTCAACATCCTCGGCGCGGACGTCGCGGCCCAGTGCCTCGCTGCCGGCCTGCTCGACGAGATCCTGGTGCTCGTGGCGCCCGTCCTGCTCGGCGACGGCACGCCGATGTTCCCCCGTCGCCCCGGCGAGCCCCGCGTCCGCCTGGAGCCGATGGCGGACGACACCCCGCACTGGTACCGCGTCGTGCGCTGACCGCACGCAACACGGCGACAACATCGACGGCGTAGGAACGCCACCATGGCCTACTCGGCGATCACGGTCTGACGGTGGCGACGCGGTCCATCGGTGCGGCGCTGGACGTGCTGGCGGCGCGCGACCCCGAGCGGGTCGCGGTGCACGAAGTGGGACGCCGGCGCGCGGTCACCCGGCGCGAGGTCGCCGACGGTTCGGCGGCGCTCGCGGCGGCGTGGGCTCCCGACGTGGCCCGCGACGACGTCGTCGCGCTCGCGCTCGGGAACACCGCGGACCTGGTCCTGGCGTGCGCGGCCGTCTGGCGGCTGGGGGCCACGCCGCTCCCGCTCGACCCAGGCGCCGACCACGCCGCGGTGCTCGGGGCGGCCGCACCCACCCTCGTCGTCGGGACCCTCCCCGACGTCCCGGGCGATCGCGTCCCGGACCGGGAGCCCGCCTCGTCGTGGAAGGCCACCGCCTCCGGCGGCAGCACGGGGCCGCCGAAGGTCGTGGTGTCGACCGGCCCCGCCCGCGTCGACCCCGACGCCGACGTCGCGCCCTACCTCCCCCGCGACCAGACGCAGCTGGTCAGCGGGCCGCTGCACCACAGCGCGCCGTTCACCTACGCCCTGCGCGGGCTGATGACCGGGCACACCCTCGTCGTGCTGCCGCGGTTCTCGCCCGAGGCCGTGCTCTCCGCCGTCCCCCGCTTCGGGGTGACGTGGGCGCTGCTCGTCCCGACGATGCTGCACCGCCTGCGCCGGCATCCCGACGTCGAGGGCGCGGACCTGTCGTCGCTGCGTCACCTCGTGCACCTCGGCGCCCCCTGCCCGCCGGACCTCAAGCGCTGGTGGCTCACGCGCCTCGGGCCGGAGCGGGTGGTCGAGGTGTACGCGAGCTCGGAGTCGGCCGGCATCACGATGATCCGCGGCGACGAGTGGCTGACGGCGCCGGGCTCGGTGGGCCGCCCGGTCGGGGGGTCCCGTTTCCGGGTGGTGACTCCGGAGGGGCGCGCGCTGCCGGCCGGGGAGATCGGCGAGGTGCTCATGACCCGCCCCGGCGGCCCGCGGTACCGCTACCTCGCCGCCTCGCCGGAGCAGGCCGCACCGCGTCGTATCCCGGGGTGGGACGGCTGGGATGCGCTCGGCGACCTCGGGTGGCTCGACGACGCGGGCCGGCTCCACCTGGTGGACCGGGCGGTCGACGTCATCCGGGCGGGCGGCGTCGATGTCCACCCGGCGCGCGTGGAGGCGGCGCTGGAGGCCCACCCGGCGGTGCGGTCCTGTGTGGTGATCGGGATGCCGGAGCAGGACGGGGACTGCGAGCGGGTGCACGCGCTGCTCGACCTGGACGGCGAGGCCGACCCCGCGGAGGTCGTCGCGGCGGCGCGGGCGCGCCTGCCGGCGGTGGCGGTGCCGACGAGCGTCGAGGTCGTCGCCGGCCCGCTGCGCGACGACGCCGGGAAGGTGCGGCGCTCGGCGTGGCGGGCGGCGAGGGCGGGGCCGGGTCAGCGGCGGTGACGGCTCGGGGCGCCCGGGTCGTGGACCGGGGGCGCGTCGTCGTCCGCGCGGTGGGAGCCGCGCCCGCTCGCGGGGGTGGCGTCCGGGCGGGAGCTGTGCCGCCCGGAGCCCGGGCGGGCCTGCGTGGGGTCGACGGTCTCCGTCGCGGGCTCGTCGCCGCCGAACGAGAGCAGGCGGCCCCGCCCGGTCGGGGCACGCCCGACCACGCCGGTGACCGCCTCCTCCTCGTGATCCGGCCCGGGGCGCACCGCGGGGCCGGGCCGGGACGGCGGGCCCGACCGACGCGGGTCCGACACCCGCGGGAGCGGACCCGACGGCGCCGCGCGGAAGGGCACCGACGGCACCGGCCCCGACGGCCGCCCGGGCGGCGGGACCGGAGACGGCGCCCGACCGGGCGGCAGCGCGCGCGTCGTGACCGGGGCCACCGGGGCCGCCGTCGCGAACCGGGGATCGCGCCGGAAGTCCGACGCCGGGCGGAGGGCGTTGAGCGCCGCGAGCGGGCTCTCCCGGGTCTCGGTGGGCAGCGCGAGACCGCCGTCGCCGATGACCGGGGGCGTGGGCGCGGGCCGGCGCGGCGCCCGGCGGCGCAGGGCACGCTGGTCGGGGCCGGGGATCAGGGCGGCCCGCCGGCCGGCGGCGAGGTCCTCGACCCACCCGAGCCCGAGCGCGAGGGCCGTGGTCAGGACCGCCGAGACCCCGATCAGCGCCCCGGTCGACGGCCACCCCAGCCGCTGGTCGACCAGCGGTGCCAGGACGACCGCGACGCCGGACCAGAGGAAGATCGTCACCGCGCGGGCACGGACCACCGTGAGCAGCCGACCGAGACCGGGTACGCGCTCGACCCACGCCAGCTGCGGGGGCCGGCGCAGCAGGAGCAGCACGGCACCGAGCGAGACGAGGGCCTGGCCGAGCGGGATGTCGTCGAGGTCGGGTCCCTCGCCGCCGACGGGATGGGTCAGCGCCCACGCGATCCCGGCCGCGATCCCCGCGGCGGCGAGCAGCACCGTCCACCCCGCGGCGAGGCGGCGCAGGCTGCCGTCACGGTGCGCGTACCCGACCATCCAGGCGCCGGCGAACACCGAGGCGTCGACGACCGCGCTCCCCATGCCCCCGAAGGAGCTGATGACGCCGCCGAGCAGGGCGTCCCCGGCGACGATGCCCAGCGGCACCACCAGCGCCACGACGGGTCGACGTCGCCACGCCGCGAGCAGCAGCGGCGCGAGCAGCACCAGCCACAGGTAGGTGCGGACGGAGCCCAGCACGCCGATCGCGTCGGCCGTCCAGGCGCTCCCGGGCGGGTCGAGCACCGGCAGCACCCAGAAGAGCCACTGGGCCACCTCGGGCCGCGGGTCCTCGCCGAACCCGTGCCAGAGCATCACGGGGACGACGACGAGCCCGAACAGCCAGAACGGCGGCAGCAGGCGCCGGAGCCGGAGCCCGATGACGTCGATGGCCTCCCTCCGGCGCAGCGAGGCCAGCACGGCGGAGCCGGCGAGGGCGGCCACCACGCCGATCGCGGGGAAGAACGACAGCCAGGCCCACCCGAGGGCGTGGGACGCGACGAGGCGGACGAGGGCGATCGCCAGCAGCACCTCGAGCCAGCGGGACCGCTCCGGAGGGGCGTCGGCGTCCTCGGTCGGGGACGTGCCGACGGCCGGCCCGACGGTGGTCGACGACGGGGCTTTGCTTGCACTGGCGTTGCTTGCACTGGCGTTGCTTGCACTCGCGTTGCTTGCACTCGCGTTGCTTGCACTGGCGTTGCTTGCACTGGCGACGGGAGCCGGCACTGCCGCCGGACCCGGCATCAGCGCCCGCAACGCCCCGAGCCGCTGCATCCGCTGCCAGCGCACCCGGCCCCCGGTGACCGCCGCGAGCAGCGAGCGCACGAGCACCGCGTACATCAGCGGCCGGTAGAGGAGCTGCTGCACCGGGGCGACCCAGAGCGGGCCGGCCGGCTCGCCGTCAAGACGGAAGGCGTACGCCGCGGCCGTCGTCTGGATCGCGAGCATCGAGAACCAGAGCACGAGCGTCGTCGCCGGGTCACCGAAGATCAGGCCGTAGACGAAGAAGATGTCGACCAGGGGCGCGGCCAGGGGGAAGAGCACCTGGAACACGCCGATGTGCCCGAGCCCGAGCCACCCGGTGCGCCGGGACGCGCCCCGCTCCCGCAGTGCCCGGCGGTGCTTCCAGACCGCCTGCATCGTCCCGTAGGTCCACCGGTAGCGCTGGCGCCAGAGCTGCGACAGCGTCGTCGGCGCCTCGGTCCAGGCGATCGCGCGCTCCTCGTAGACCACCCGCCACCCCTCGCGGCCGAGCGCGATCGTGAGGTCGGTGTCCTCGGCGAGGGTGTCCAGCGACAGGCCGCCGACGTCGAGGACGGCCTGGCGGCGGAACGCGCCCGCGGCCCCGGGGATCGTCGTGATCGCGTGCATCGTGTCCTGCACGCGGCGGTCGATGCCGAACCCGACGACGTACTCGATGTGCTGCAGGCGCGGGATCAGCGCGGCGCGGTTCGCGACCTTGACGTTGCCCGCGACCGCCCCGATCCCCGGGTCCGCGAACGGCGCCACCAGCCGGGCCACGGTGTCGGGCTGGAAGACGGTGTCGCCGTCCATCATGATCACGAGGTCGTGCTGGGCCCGCGCGACGCCGGTGTTCAGCGCGATCGGCTTGCCGCTGTTGGGCTGGCGGATCACCCGGACCGCGGGCAGCGCCAGGGACTCGACGAGTTCGGCGGTGCCGTCGCTGGATCCGTCGTCGACCACCAGGATCTCCAACGGATGGTCGTTCGCGAGGATCGAGCGCAGCGTGGCCTCGATGTTCTCGGTCTCGTTGTAGGCCGGGACGATCACCGAGACCGGGGCGCGGACGTCGGGATGGGCGGGTCCGGACCAGGAGAAGGACGGGTCCCGACGACGCCGTGCGTGGCGCCGGGCGACGATCAGGGTGAGCAGCAGGCGCACGACGACGACCACGCCCACGGCGACGAGCAGGGCCTGCATCGCCCGCACCGCGCCGGTGGCGAGGTCGACGGCGGTGACGAGGGCACCACCGACGGCCCGGTCCCGGGGAGGCGCGACCACGGCGGCCGTGGGGGCCCCGACGGCGTCGGTCGCGGTGGTGAACCGGTAGCCCCGGGCCTGCAGCTCGGGGATGAGACGGTCGAGTGCGGCGACGGTCTGGGAGCGGTCGCCGCCGGCGTCGTGGAGCAGGACCGTGGCGCCCGCCCCGTCGCGCGGGGTGGCGTTGCGGACGATCGCGTCGACCCCGGGGCGCTGCCAGTCCTCCCCGTCGACGTCGGTGAACACGTTGACGTAGCCGTCGCGCCCGGAGGCGAGGATCGCGGCGTACGCACGGTCGTCGATGGCGTCGACCGTGGACGAGAACGGCGGCCGGACCAGGTAGGTCGTCTCCCCGGTCGATCCGGCGATCGCGAGCTGGGTCTCGCCGAGCTCGCGGTCGAGGCGCCAGCCCGGGACCTCCCCGAGGTCGACGTGGGTGAAGGTGTGGATGCCGATCTCGCTGCCCGACGCGCGGATGCGGCGCAGGAGCTCGGGGTGGCGCACGGCGAGCGAGCCGACCACGAAGAACGTTCCCGGCACGCGGTGCTTGGCGAGGACGGCGAGGATCTGCGGGGTCCACGTGGGGTCCGGACCGTCGTCGAAGGTCAGGGCGACCGTGCGGGGCGGGATCGCCGAGGAGCGGGCGGGGTCGGTGCGGCCGTCGACGAAGGTCCCGCCGTGCGCGACGTCAGGCGGGACGGCGGAGCTGTCGCCCTGCTCGTGGGAGACCGCGTCGTTGCCGATCGAGGCGTTCACCAGGCCGAAGACCGCGAGGACGGTCGCGATCAGCACCGCGAGGACCGCGGAGACGATCCACGCGCCCCAGGACCGTCGCGGGCGGGACGCGTCGCGTCGTCGTGCCACGCTCACCCCTCGCCGTCGTGACCGTCGCGCCGAACGATCGTGTCCTCAGTGTGACATCCGGGTCCCTCGTCCTGGGCGCAGGTCGGGGCAGGCCTGGTGACAGCGCGTCAGATCTCACGACGGATTTGTCCGGCTGGTCCGGATGTCGCTCACCGGCTGGAGCATCCGGGGCGAGTGCTCCCGGGGGAGAGCGGGCATCGTCACCGTGCTCCCGTGATCGGACCCGGTGGTCGAGCTGCGGGTCGGTCGGTCGCGGTGCCCCGGAATCGAGCGAGGGGTCCCCTCGGTCGAGTAGATCGACCGAAGGGGCCCTTCGCTCAGTTTCCGGGATCCGCCGCGGGTTCCGGCGAGGGGCGCCCCTCGCTCGTCTACCCGAGCGATGGGGCCCTTCGGTCAGAACCGGGCGCGATCAGTACGTCGGCAGCGAGGTGTCGACCTGCTGCGCCCACCCGGTCACGCCGCCGCCGACGTGCACGGCGTTGGAGAAGCCGGCCTTCTGCAGCGCGGAGAGCGCCTCGGCGGAGCGCACCCCGGACTTGCAGTAGAGGATCGTCTGGCGGTCCTGCGGGATCTCCGCGAACGCCTCCCCCGAAAGGATCTTGTCCTTGGGGACGAGCTTCGCGCCCGGGATGCGGACGATCTCCCACTCGTGCGGCTCGCGGACGTCGATGAGCTCGAACTTGTCGCCCGCGTCCATCTTCTCCTTGAGCTCGCTCGCGGTGATCGTGTGACCGGCCGCCGCGGACTGGGCCTCGTCGGAGACGGTGCCGCAGAACGCGTCGTAGTCGATGAGCTCGGTGATCTCGGTGGCGTTCGGGTCCCGACGGATCTTGACCTGGCGGTACTCCATGTCCAGGGCGTCGTAGACCATCAGCCGGCCGAGCAGGGTGTCGCCGATGCCGCAGATCAGCTTGATGGCCTCGGTGACCATGATCGACCCGATCGAGGCGCAGAGCACACCCAGCACGCCGCCCTCGGCGCACGAGGGCACCATCCCCGGCGGCGGGGGCTCGGGGTAGAGGTGCCGGTAGTTCAGGCCCTGGCCGTTCGGGGCGTCCTCCCAGAACACCGAGACCTGGCCCTCGAAGCGGAAGATCGAGCCCCAGACGTAGGGCTTGCCCAGCAGCACCGCGGCGTCGTTCACCAGGTAGCGCGTGGCGAAGTTGTCGGTGCCGTCGAGGATCAGGTCGTAGTCGCGGAAGATGTCCAGCGCGTTCGACGAGTCCAGCGGGACCTCGTAGAGGTTCACCGTGACCAGCGGGTTGATCTCCGCGACCGACTCCTTGGCCGACTGCGCCTTGGGCTTGCCGATGTCGGACTGGCCGTGGATCACCTGGCGCTGCAGGTTCGACTCGTCGACCACGTCGAAGTCGACGATGCCGAGCGTGCCGACACCGGCGGCGGCCAGGTAGAGCAGCGCCGGGCTGCCGAGGCCACCCGCGCCCAC
>JAVXWR010000160.1:0-4326 GCA_032230725.1 Actinomycetota bacterium | reverse complement strand
GAACGAGCGGGACTTCCGCGAGTACGTCGTCGCCTACACCAACGCCCCGATGCTCGTCCGCGAGGACTTCGAGGACGCCGGTGACGACGACGGGCTGTTCTCCGGCTGGGACCCCGAGACCCGCAGCTACGACACCTCCACCTGGCAGTACGAGGGCGCCGAGGTCGCGGCGGCGTCGGGCAACCGCGACCAGTGGGACGTCGTGTCGGGGTCGACCGCCGAGGGCGGCGGCGGAGGCGGGTCCGACGACGACACCCACCGGGTGACCCACCTGCTCGGCCAGTCCGAGAGCGCCGGGTCCGGCGGGGCCTCGTTCCGCGGCGAACCCGAGCGCGACGAGACCCTGGCGCACCCCCGGTGCGTCTACCAGGTGCTCAAGCGGCACTTCGCCCGCTACACCCCGGAGATGGTCTCGCGGGTCTGCGGGATGAGCCCGGAGCAGTTCACCGGAGTCGCCGAGGCGATCTGCGCGAACTCGGGGCGGGAGCGCACCACGATGTGGATCTACTCGGTGGGCTGGACCCAGCACACCGTGGGCGTGCAGTACATCCGCGCGGCGTCGATCCTGCAGGGCCTGCTCGGCAACATCGGCCGGCCGGGCGGCGGGATCATGGCGCTGCGCGGCCACGCCACGATCCAGGGCTCCACCGACATCCCGACCCTCTACGACCTGCTGCCGGGATACATCCCCATGCCGAACGCGCACAAGGAGATGCACCTGCGGGAGTACCTGGCGGCCGACGCGGGCCAGAAGGGCTTCTGGGGCAACATGCCCGCGTACGTCATCAGCCTGCTCAAGGCCTGGTACGGGGAGGCGGCGACGGCCGAGAACGACTACTGCTTCGACCGCATGCCCCGCATCTCCGGCGACCACTCGACGTTCACCACCGTCCTCAAGATGATCGACGGCGAGTGCGAGGGCTACTTCGTGCTCGGGGAGAACCCGGCCGTGGGGACGACGAACTCCAAGCAGCAGCGGCACGGCCTGGCCGCCCTGAAGTGGCTCGTCGTGCGCGACCTGCAGGAGATCGAGACCGCCACCTTCTGGAAGGACGGTCCCGAGATCGAGACCGGGGAGATGCGCACCGAGGACATCGACACCGAGGTGTTTCTCCTCCCCGCGGCCACACACATCGAGAAGGCCGGCTCGTTCACCAACACCCAGCGCCTGCTGCAGTGGCGCCACCAGGCGGTCGAGCCGCCGGGGGACGCGCGCAGCGATCTGTGGTTCGTCCACGAGCTGGGCCGGCGGATCCGAGCCCGCCTCGCGGCCTCCGGGCTCGAGCGCGACGCGGCGATCCGGGATCTGACCTGGGACTACCCGACCGATGGCCCGCACGGCGACCCCGACGCCCACGCCGTCCTGGCCGAGATCTCCGGGTTCCGCGTCGACGACGGCACGCAGGTCGACGGCTACACCGACCTGCGCGACGACGGGTCCACCGCCTGCGGCTGCTGGATCTACTCCGGCGTGTACGCCGACGGCGTCAACCAGGCGGCGCGGCGCGTGCCCGGCGGCGGGGAGAGCCCGGCGGCCCTGGAGTGGGGCTGGGCGTGGCCGATGAACCGGCGCGTGCTCTACAACCGGGCCTCCGCCGACCCGGAGGGTCGGCCGTGGAGCGAGCGCAAGGCCTACGTGTGGTGGGACGAGGAGGCGCAGACCTGGACCGGGCACGACGTGCCCGACTTCGAGGCCCACAAGCCGCCGTCGTACCGCCCCCCGGAGGACGCGACGGCGCAGGACGCGATCGCCGGGAACGAGCCGTTCATCATGCAGGCCGACGGACGCGTCTGGCTCTACGTCCCCACCGGCCTGGCCGACGGGCCGTTGCCGGTGCACTACGAGCCGGAGGAGGCCCCGAGCCGCAACGCGCTGCACCCCGGCTCGCGGGCCAACCCGGCCCGTCAGCGCTTCGACCGGCCCGACAACCGCTACAACCCGCCGGACGGGCAGCCGGGCTCGGAGGTCTACCCCTACGCGTTCACCACGTTCCGCATCGCCGAGCACCACACCGCCGGGGGCATGAGCCGGTGGACGCCCTACCTCGCCGAGCTCGCCCCGGAGATGTTCGTCGAGGTCTCCCCGGCGCTCGCCGCGGAACGGGGCCTGGAGCACACCGGGTGGGCGACGATCGTCACCGCGCGGTCGGCGATCGAGGCGCGCGTGGTGGTCACCGAGCGCTGCAAGCCGCTGCGCATCGACGGCCGCACCGTGCACCAGGTGGGGCTGCCGTGGCACTGGGGCGCGAACGGCCTGGTGACCGGGGACGCGGCGAACGAGATCATCGGCATTTCGCTGGACCCGAACGTCCACATCATGGACACGAAGACGGGCACCTGCGACGTCGTCGCGGGCCGACGGCCGCGGGGAGCGGCGCTGCCGGAGTTCGTCGAGTCCTACCGTCGGCGCGCCGGGATCGGGATCACGGGGATCTGACGCCCGGGGCCGCCGGGCCCCGGGCCTGGCCCACCAGCCACGCCGCGACGTCGACGAGCTTGATGTTGGCGGTCTGCGACGCCTCGACGAGCAGGGCGAAGGCGCCCTCGTCGTCGACCCCGTCGCGCTGCATGAGGATGCCCTTGGCCTGGCCGATGACGTCGCGGGTGAGCACCGCACGGCTGAGCCCGGCGATGCGCTGGGCGCCGAACAGCGCGACCGTGGCCTGTGTGGCGAGGCCCGCGGCGAGCGCCCGGCCGCGGGGAGCGACCTGCGAGCTGGTGTAGAGCGTGAGGACGCCGAGGACCCCGTCGTGGGTGGTCAGGGCGAGCGCGAGCACGCCGCGCACGTCGTGGCGGGCGGCGGCCTCGGTGAACCCGGGCCACGGCCCGACCGCGGCGAGGTCGGGCACGTCGCACATCCCGCCCGAGACGGCGACCTCGACCCCGGGCCCCTCGCCGAGGGCGGCCTGGACCGCGTCGAGGTCGTCGGCGACGGGGTCGCCGGTGGCCTGCGGGTGGAACGCGCCACGGGGGACGAGGGCGACTCCCGCGTGGTCGACGCCGGGCAGGGTCGCGCCGAGGCGCCCGATCGCGTGCACCGTCCGGTCGAGGACGTCCGCGTCGGCGCTCAACGCGCCGGTCAGATCGGCGGCGCGGAGCCCGAATGCCTCGCCGACCTCCGCCACGTCACCCGCCATCGGCCGCCCCCGGGGATCTCCGCTACTGCTGGGACGTCCGTCTCCCTGGTGAAACTGGACCGACACACCTTAGGTCACGCGTGGGTACGGGCGGGACGAGCCACCCCGGGCCCCACCGGCGGGCGAGCGGGCGGACGGAGAATCACCCTCCCCCGGGGATCATCCGTCCCGTTGCTGCTCCCGGCGGGCCTCCGCACCCGTCTCGCCGGCGTAGCCCTCGTCGAGGCCCGCGGCGCGGCCGACGAAGACGTCGGTGTCGCCCGTGCCCGTCACCGACCCGGAGTCCCCGGGGTGCTCCTCGTGACCCCCACCTCCGGCCCGACTGCCCGCCACGGCCGGGTCCTGGCCCACGTCGGACTCCGAGGGCTGCTGGGCGACCGGGTCGGAGAGCGGACCGTCCTCGCCGCGCACCTTGCGCGCGAGCCGGGTGAAGGTGTCGGAGAGCGCCACGTGGCAGCTCCTCTCGTCGGAGACCGGGGGATAACCGCCGGGAGGCCCGGGCGAACCCCACGCGGCGGGACGGTTCCGCCCGGAGGGGCCGCGGGTAGCTGCGCGGGGTGAGCCCCGAAGCCGTCGACGTCGTCGTCGTCGCCAACCGCCTGCCCGTCGACCTCGTCACCGGCGACGACGGCGAGGACCGCTGGCAGGCCGCGCCCGGGGGCCTCGTGACCGCCCTCGCTCCGGCCCTGCGCGGGCGACGCGCGGCCTGGGTGGGGTGGCCGGGCGTGCCCGACGCCGCCCCGGAGCCCTTCGCCGACGCCGCGGTGGGGGAGGACGTCACGCTGCACCCGGTGCCGCTCTCGGCCGACGAGATCGCGGCGCACTACGAGGGCGCCGCGAACGCGACCCTCTGGCCGCTCTACCACGACCTGATCGCCGCGCCGACCTACGACCGCGGCTGGTGGGAGGTCCACCGCCACGTCAACGAGCGCTTCGCCGACGCGGCCGGGGCGATCGCCGCGCAGGGCGCGACGGTGTGGGTGCAGGACTACCAGCTCCAGCTCGTGCCGCGGCTGCTGCGCGAGCGCCGCCCCGACCTGCACATCGGCTTCTTCCTGCACATCCCCTTCCCGCCCATCGAGTTGTTCCTGCAGCTGCCGTGGCGCACCGAGGTCGTCGAGGGCCTGCTCGGCGCCGACGTGGTCGGGTTCCAGACGCCGGGCGGGGCCCGCAACTTCCGCTGGCTCGC
>JAVXWR010000132.1:0-3126 GCA_032230725.1 Actinomycetota bacterium | reverse complement strand
GCCCCGCGGCACCGACCCCGACCATCCCCGCCTCGACCTGCTGCGCCACCGCAGCCTCTACGCCCGGTACTCCTGGCCGCCGTCGGACGAGCTGCACACCCCCGCCCTGGCCGAGCGGATCGCGACGACGTGGCGCCGGCTCGAGCCGCTCGGTCGCTGGCTGGACGACCACGTCGGGGTCGATCTCGACGACGCCGCGGAGCGCGCCCGCCGTCGTCGGTGACGACCGGCCGGCACGTCATCGAAACGGAACACGAGCGGCACCGCCGACCCGTGGTGGACCGGCGCCCCCCTTCCTACTGTGGTCCGGGTCCACGGCCGGACCCCGGCCGCCGGTTCGACAGCCCTGGAGTGACCCGATGCCGCTTCCCACCCCGGACCACGAGGCGCTCACCGAGGTCGCGGACGGCTACGGCCTGGGCCTGTCGTCCGAGGACGTCGAGGAGTTCGCCCCGGTGGTCACCGGCCTGCTCGGATCCTGGGACGCCGTCGAGGAGCTGTACGACGCCGAGGCCCCCACGGCCCCGGAGCGTGCGTGGACGCGGCCCGAGGGCGACGACAACCCGTACCACGCCTGGTACGTGACGACCTCGATCACCGAGGCCACCGACGGCCCGTTGGCGGGGCGCACCGTGGCGATCAAGGACAACACCGCGGTCGCCGGGGTCCCGATGACCAACGGCTCGGCGACCGTCGACGGGTTCGTCCCGTCGACCGACGCCACCATCGTGCGCCGCCTGCTCGACGCGGGCGCGACGGTCGCGGGCAAGGCCGTCTGCGAGGACCTCTGCTTCGCCGGCGCGTCGATCACCGCCTCCACCGGCGACGTCGAGAACCCCTGGGACCCGACGCGCAGCGCGGGCGGCTCCTCGAGCGGCAGCGCGGCGCTCGTCGCGGCCGGCGTCGTGGACATGGCCACCGGCGGCGACCAGGGCGGCTCGATCCGCATGCCGGCCTCGAACTGCGGGCTCGTCGGGCACAAGCCGACCTGGGGCATCGTGCCCTACACCGGCGCGTTCCCCATCGAGTTCACCATCGACCACGTCGGCCCCATGACGCGCACCGTCGCCGACGCGGCGCTGATGCTCTCGGTCATCGCGGGCCCCGACGGCAACGACCCCCGCCAGCCCACGGACCTGCGGACCGAGGACTACGTCGGCGCCCTCGGGGCCGGCGCGCAGGGCCTGCGCGTCGGGGTGCTGCGCGAGGGCTTCGGGCTCCCGGAGTCCGAGCCGGAGACCGACGAGGCGGTGCGCTCCGCGATCACCGCGCTCGCCGACGCCGGGATGTCCGTCTCCGAGGTGTCGGTGCCCTGGCACCTGCACGGGTCGAAGATCTGGGACGTCATCGCCACCGAGGGCGCCACCGCCCAGATGGTCGATACCTACGGCTACGGGCTGAACTGGAAGGGCCTCTACGACCCGGAGGTCATGGACCACTACGGCCGCCGCTGGACCGAGGACGGTGCCCGCTTCCCCGACACCGTCAAGCTGGTCCTGCTCGCCGGCAAGTACGGCCTGAACACCACCCACGGCCGCCACTACGCGATGGCGCGCAACCTCGCACCCAAGCTCGCCGCGGCCTACGACGCCGCGCTGGCCGAGGTCGACCTGCTGGTCATGCCGACCGTGCCGATGCGCGCGACGGTGCGCCCCGGCCGCGACGCCCGGCCGCCGGAGCTCCTCGCCCGGGCCCTGGAGATGCTGGCCAACACCAGCCCCTTCGACGTCACCGGGCACCCCGCGTGCTCGGTGCCCGCGCCGCTCGCCGACGGGCTGCCCGTGGGGATGATGCTCGTCGGCCGCCAGTTCGACGACGCCACCGTGCTGCGGGCCGCGCAGGCCTACGAGCAGGCCGTGGGCGGCTTCCCCTCCCCGGCGACCGCCGCTGCCGCTGTGTGACCCGGCCGCCGGGCTCAGGGCTCGGACGACGTCGTCGCCAGCCCGTCGAGGACGAACTGCGCGAGACGCTGCGCGCGCTCAGGCCACTGCGGCCCGCTCGGCAGCGTCCAGAACCCGCCGAGCAGGGCGAGCACGTCGTACGCGTCGTGGTCGGCGCGCAGGCTGCCGTCCCGCTTCCCCGCCGCGAGGATGCGCTCCAGTGCGTCGAGGATGACCCCGCGCGCGGGTGGGCTGGCTCCCTCCGGCAGCGCGTGCACCAGGTCCCCGAGTGCCCGCTTCGTCCGCGCGAACTCGACGAACCGGGTGAGCCAGTGCGCCAGTGCGACGGCGGCGCTCCCCTCGGCGAGGTCGACCTCGCCCAGGGCGGCGATCTCCGCCGCGTAGGTCTCGGCGACCAGCGCCTCCCGGCTGGGGAAATGCCGGTAGAGCGTCGCGATGCTGACGCCCGCGTCGCGGGCGACCGCCTCCAGCGCGACACCCGGCCCGTGCTCGGCGAAGAGCCGCGCGGCGCTCTCGAGGAGGGCGGCGCGGTTCGCGCGGGCGTCGGCACGCAGGGGCACGGAACAAGCGTAGGCGGCCTACGTTTCAGTGGTACGGTCGAGCAGGAAACGTAGGGAGCCTACGTTTACCTCGTCCCGGGAGACCCGATGACCGTCACCGTTCCCGCATTGCCCACCACGCCGTTCGGCGAGTTCTCCACCGCCGACGAGGTCGCCGAGGGCATCGACCTGACGGGCCGCCGCGCCGTCGTCACCGGCGCCTCGTCGGGCATCGGCGTCGAGACCGCCCGCACGCTCGCGAGCCACGGCGCCGGGGTGACGCTGGCCGTGCGCGACACCACGGCGGGCGAGCGGGTCGCCGCGGACATCCGCGCCGGTGCGCCGCACGCCCGCGTCGACGTCCGTGCGCTGGAGCTCGGCGAGCGAGGCTCCATCGCGGCCTTCGTCGATGCCTGGGAGGGCCCGCTGGACCTGCTGGTGAACAACGCCGGCGTCATGGCCATCCCCCGCCGCGAGACCGTCGACGGCTTCGAGATGCAGCTCGGCACCAACCACCTCGGCCACTTCGCGCTGACCGGTCTGCTGCTGCCGCTGCTGATCGACGTCCGCGGCGCCCGGGTGGTGACGGTCAGCAGCAACGCCCACAAGCCGGGCAAGATCACCTTCGACGACCTGCAGCGGGAGCGCTACTACTCGCGGTGGTCCGCCTATATGCAGTCCAAGCT
>JAVXWR010000093.1:0-4386 GCA_032230725.1 Actinomycetota bacterium | reverse complement strand
GAGGGCGGGCACGGCACCACCCGCGTCATCCACGCGGGCGGCGACGCCACCGGCGCCGAGGTCGAGCGCGCCCTGCTCGCCGTCCTGCCGGGCGAGGTCACGGTGCTCGCCGGGCACACGGCGGTCGCGGTGCGCCGGCACGCCGACGGCCGCGTGACGGGTCTGGACGTGATCGACGACGGGGGCACGCCCGGCGTCGTCACCGCCCCCGCCGTCCTGCTCGCCACCGGCGGCGTCGGCGGGCTCTACGAGACGACGACGAACCCCGCGGTCGCCACCGCCGACGGCTGGGCGCTCGCACTGCGGGCCGGCGCGACGCTGGCCGACGTGGCGTTCGTGCAGTTCCACCCGACGGCCCTGCGCGTGCCCGGGCTGCGCGGGCGAGCGCCGCTGGTCACCGAGGCCCTGCGCGGCGAGGGAGCCCGCCTCGTCGACCTGACGGGTCGCCCGGTCATGGACGGCGTCGACCCCCGTGGGGATCTCGCGCCCCGCGACGTCGTCGCCGGCACGATCACCGCCGTGCTCGCCACCACCGGCGCCGACCACGTGCTCCTCGACGCGACCGGTGTGCCCGACGTCCGCCGCCGGTTCCCGACGGTGACCGCCTCGTGCGCCGCGGTCGGGGTCGACGTCGCCCGCGACCCGATCCCGGTCCGGCCGGCGGCGCACTACGCGTGCGGCGGCGTCGTCACCGACACCGTCGGCCGCACCGGGGTCCCCGGGCTCTGGGCGGCGGGCGAGGTCGCCCGGACCGGCCTGCACGGCGCCAACCGGCTCGCGTCGAACAGCCTGCTCGAGGGCCTCGTCGTGGGCCGCCGCGCGGGCACCGACGTGGCGCGCGCCCTCGCCGGACCCCGCTCCGTGATCCGGCCGGGAGAGCCGTCCCGGCTCGTCGCGGGCACGGCGGACCGCGCCGTGCTCCAGGCGGCGATGACCCGTGGTGCCGCGATCGGGCGGGACGCGGCGGGCCTGGCCGCGATCTCCGACGTGGTCGAGTCGGTGACCGTCGAGCGCGCCCTGACCGACCGGGCCGCCGTCGAGGACGCGGCGCTCACCCTGGCGGCCGGGGCGCTGCTCGCGGCGGCCGGGTCGCGCACCGAGTCGCGCGGCTGCCATGTCCGTCGCGACCACCCGCGCCGCGACGACCGGTGGCAGGGCTCGTCGGCCGCCGTCGCCCTCGTCGACGGCCGGCTCCGCCTGACCCCGATGGACCTGACTCTCGGAGGTGCCGCGTGACCGCTGTCCTGCTCCCGGCCGGCCTCGACCCCGCGGAGGTCGACCGCGTCGTCGACGTCGCGCTCGGCGAGGACCTGCGCGACGGACCCGACCGGACGACGGCGGCGTGCGTCCCGCCCGGGTCGGTGGCCGTGGCGGAGTTCCGCACCCGCCCGGCCGGCACGCTGGCCGGGGTGGGCGTGGCGGTGCGGGTCCTCGAGCGGGTCTGCGGTGACGCCCTCGAGGTCCTCGACGCCCGGACGGACGGCGACCGGCTGCATCCCGGCGACGTCGCGCTCGCCGTCCGGGCCCCCCTCGCGACCCTGCTGACCGCCGAGCGCACCGCGCTGAACCTGCTCTGCCAGCTCTCCGGGGTCGCCACGGCCACGAGCGCGTGGGTGGACGCGGTCGCGGGCACGCGGGCGTGCATCCGCGACAGTCGCAAGACCGTCCCGGGGCTCCGGGCGCTGCAGAAGTACGCGGTGCGCTGCGGCGGCGGGGTGAACCACCGCATGTCCCTGGGCGACGCGCTGCTGATCAAGGACAACCACGTGCACGCCGCCGGATCGGTGACGGCGGCGGTCCGCGCGGCCCGGGCGGCGGCGCCGGAGCTGCCCTGCGAGCTCGAGGTCGACTCGTTCGACCAGCTCGACGAGGCCCTCGGGCTGAGCGCTTCGGAGTTGGGCCTGGAACTCGTCCTGCTGGACAACTTCACTGCGGACGAGTGCGCCGAGGCGGTCCGGCGCCGGGACGCGGCCGCGCTCACGACGGGCCTCGAGGCCTCCGGCGGGCTGACGGTCGACACCGCGGCCGCGTACGGGGCCAGCGGCGTGGACTACCTCTCCGTCGGCGGGCTCACCCACTCCTCGCCCGCGCTGGACCTGGGACTGGACCTGCGGGCCTCGTGACGACCACCCACGGCGTCGTCGTCATCGGCGGCGGCATCGCGGGGACGTCGGTCGCGGCCGAGCTCGCCGCGGCGGGCGTCGAGCGCCCGGTGCTGCTCGAGGCCGAGCCGGAGCTGGCCCGCCACACCACGGGACGCTCGGCCGCGAGCTACATCCCCGGCCACGGCCCGGCCCCGACGCAGGCCCTCACCGCCGCGTCGCGGGACCGGTTCGACGTGCTCGCGCAGGAGGCGGGCCACCCGTTCCTGCGCCCCCGGCCGGTCCTGCACGTCGCCGCCACCCCCGAGGAGGAGCGCCTCCTGCGCGAGGAGGTCCTCCCGCTCGGACCGGTCACCGAGCTGACCCCTGACGACGCCGTGCGGCGCTGGCCTGCGCTGCGCCCCGGGGCCGTCCGGGCGGCCGCGATCGTCGAGGACGCCATGGACGCCGACCCGATCGGGCTGCACCAGCACTACCGGCAGCGGTTCCGGGCGCTCGGCGGCGGGATCCGCACCGGAGCGCGCGTGGTCGGCCTCGCGCGACGCGGCGAGGGCTGGCGGGTCGCCACGCCCGACGCCGAGCCCCTCGACACCGACCTCGTCGTCGTCGCGGCCGGGGCCTGGACCGATCGGCTCCTCGCGCTCGCCGGGGCGGCCCCGATTGGCCTGACCGCCTACCGGCGCACCATCGCGATCGCCCGCATCCCGCCCGGCGCCCCGGTGCGCCCCGACGACCCGTTCGTCGTCTCCGCGGGCGAGGCCTGGTACGCCAAGCCCGAAGGTCGGCACCTGCTCGTCTCGCCGTCGGAGGAGACCCCGCAGGAGCCCGGCGACGCCCGTCCCGACGAGCTCGACGTCGCCCTCGCCCTCGAGCGCGTGAACGAGGTGACGACGCTCGGCCTCCGCTCGGTGGTCACCACCTGGGCCGGCCAGCGCACCTTCGCCCCGGACCGCGCTCTCGTCGTCGGCGACCGCCCCGAGCACCCCGGCCTGCACGTGTTCGCGGGCCAGGGCGGGTCGGGGATCGAGACCGCCCCGGCGGCGGCCGCGCTGGCCGCGTCGGTGATCCTCGGCGCCGAGATCCCTGCTGACCTGCGGCGACACGACGTCCGGGCCGCCGATTACGGCGTCCGGCGCATCCTCTAGCCTCACCCGCGTGGGCGAACCGACGCGTGCTTCACTCGCCCTCCTCGCGACCGTGGCCGCCGTCCTGGCGCTCCTCGCCGCCGCCTGCGGCCAGCAGGCCTCGGTCCCACCGATCACGACGGCCTCCCCGGTCACCCCCGCCGACGCCGCCGGCGCCCGGCCCCTGGCGCCGCCACCCCCGCCCGCGGCCCTTCCCCTCGTGCCCAAGCTGCTCGCGCCGCTCTCGGCGATCGGCAACCGGTCGGGTCCGCGGGTGTGCGAGAAGTTCGGGTCGGCGCCGGTGGCCGGCGGCCGCTTCGAGGTGCAGAACGACGCCTGGGGCGCGTCGACCCCACAGTGCACGACGGCGTTCGACACCGGCTTCAGCGTCCAGGCCTCCCACGACAAGGACTCCGGACCTGCCGCGTACCCGTCGATCGTGTGGGGCTGCAACCACGGCAACTGCACGAAGGGCACCCCGTTCCCGCGGCCGATCTCCGACCTCGGTGACGTGCGCTCGAGCTGGGCGGTCACCGTCCCCGACAACGGCCGCTACAACGCCTCGTACGACATCTGGCTCGACCCGACCCCGCGCCGCGACGGCGACAACACCGGTGCTGAGCTGATGATCTGGCTGGTCCGGGCCGGCGGGATCGACCCGATCGGCTCCAGGACCGGGACCGTGAACCTCGCCGGCACCACCTGGGACGTCTTCCGGGGCGACAACAACGGCGTCCCGGTCATCTCCTACGTGCGCCAGCAGTCCGTGCGCCAGGTCGTCGACCTCCCGATCACCGACTTCGTGCGCGACGCGGGACGGCAGGGCGTCGTGGCGCCCGGGTGGTTCCTCACCAACCTGCAGGCCGGCTTCGAACCCTGGGTCGGCGGCAACGGCCTGTCCACCGACGCCTTCAACGCCACGCGCAACGGCGTCTGAGCGGGCCCTCCCGACCCGCACCGCCACCCGTGTGGGTGGCATCCGCTCCCTCGAGCGCCCGAACGACTGACTCCGCCTGGCGAGCCGTACTGCGCCGAACGTACGTTCCAGCGCGCTGAACGGTCCAACGGGGAGGGCGTGCAGGATGAGCGGTCCGTGGTCGACGACGAGCGACGGGAAGGGTGGGCGTCCCGCCCGCCGCCAGGGAGGTCGTCACCGGCGG
>JAVXWR010000089.1:0-12720 GCA_032230725.1 Actinomycetota bacterium | reverse complement strand
CGACGCGCAGCCTACCGCGCGCGTGCCCGGGTCGGGCGGCGCCACTGACGGGACCACTAGCATGGCGCCATGATCGGCAAGCTGCTGGTGGCGAACCGCGGCGAGATCGCGGTTCGCGCGTTCCGCGCGGCGTACGAGCTCGACGTGCGCAGCGTCGCCGTGTACGCCCCGGAGGACCGCGACTCGGTGCATCGCCTGAAGGCGGACGAGAGCTACGAGATCGGCGAGCCCGGGCATCCGGTCAGCAACTACCTCGACGCGGATCTGATCGTCGCGCTGGCGCTCGAGGTCGGCGCGGAGGCGATCTACCCCGGCTACGGCTTCCTCTCGGAGAACCCCGAGCTCGCGACGGCGTGCGACGAGGCGGGCATCACCTTCATCGGCCCGCCCCCGCGCGTGCTCGCGATGGCGGGCAACAAGCACCGCGCCGTCGCGGCGGCCCGCGAGGCCGGCGTCCCGGTGCTCGACTCCACCGACCCGTCCGACGACATCGACACCCTGATCGCCGCCGCGGGGGAGATGACCTTCCCGCTGTTCGTCAAGGCGGTCGCCGGCGGCGGCGGGCGCGGGATGCGGCTGGTGCGCGAGGAGTCGGCGCTGCGGGATTCGCTGTCCGCGGCGATGAACGAGGCGTCGTCGGCGTTCGGCGACGCGACGGTGATCCTCGAGCAGGCGGTGATCGATCCGCGGCACATCGAGGTGCAGATCCTCGCCGACGCCGCGGGCAACGTCATGCACCTGTTCGAGCGTGACTGCTCGGTGCAGCGTCGTCACCAGAAGGTCGTCGAGATCGCGCCGGCGCCGCACCTGTCGGCCGAGCTCCGCGAGCGGATCTGCGCGGACGCCGTGAAGTTCGCGACGAAGATCGGCTACGTCAACGCGGGCACCGTGGAGTTCCTGCTCGACGGCGACGGCCAGCACCACTTCATCGAGATGAATCCCCGCATCCAGGTCGAGCACACGGTGACCGAGGAGGTCGCCGACGTCGACCTCGTCGCCGCGCAGATGCGCATCGCCTCGGGGGAGAGCCTCGACGACCTGGGCCTGTCCCAGGACGCGGTCGCGCTGCACGGCTTCGCGCTGCAGTGCCGCATCACCACCGAGGACCCGTCCAACGAGTTCCGCCCCGACATCGGGATGATCTCGGCGTACCGCTCGGCCTCCGGCTCCGGGGTGCGCCTCGACGGCGGCACCGCCTACGCCGGCGCCCAGATCAGCGCGCACTTCGACTCGCTGCTGGTGAAGGTGACCTGCCGCGGCCGGGACTTCACCACGGCCGTGCGGCGCGCCCGCCGCGCGCTGGCGGAGTTCCGGGTCCGCGGGGTCTCCACGAACATCCCGTTCCTCATGGCCCTGCTCGACGAGCCCGACTTCCGCGAGGGGCGGGTGACCACGAGCTTCATCGCCGAGCACCCCGGCCTGCTGTCCGCCCGGGCGCCGGCCGACCGCGGCACGCGGCTCATGAGCTACCTCGCCGACGTCACGGTCAACCGGCCGCACGGCACCTCGCCCGCCCTCGTCGACCCGCGGGAGAAGCTGCCGCGCGGGGTCGACCTGTCCGCCGAGCCCCCGGCGGGCTCGCGGCAGCGCCTCGGCGAGCTGGGTCCGGAGGGCTTCGCGGCGTGGCTGCGCGCCGAGACCGGGGTGCTCGTCACCGACACGACCTTCCGCGACGCCCACCAGTCCCTGCTGGCCACCCGGGTGCGCACCCGCGACCTGCTCGAGATCGCGCCCTACGTCAGTCGGAGCTGCTCACCGTTGTTGTCCCTGGAGTGCTGGGGCGGCGCGACCTACGACGTGGCGCTGCGCTTCCTCGCCGAGGACCCGTGGGAGCGGCTGGCCCGGCTGCGCGAGGCGGTGCCGAACCTGTGCCTGCAGATGCTGCTGCGCGGGCGCAACACCGTGGGCTACACGCCCTACCCGACCGAGGTGACCGACGCCTTCGTCGCCGAGGCGGCCCGCGTCGGGATCGACATCTTCCGCATCTTCGACGCGCTCAACGACGTCTCCCAGTTGCGTCCGGCGATCGAGGCCGTGCGACAGTCCGGCGGGGCGGTCGCCGAGGTCGCGCTCTGCTACACCGGCGACCTGATGAACCCGGCCGAGCGGCTCTACACCCTCGACTACTACCTGCACCTCGCCGAGCAGATCGTCGAGGCCGGGGCGCACGTCCTCGCGATCAAGGACATGGCCGGCCTGTTGCGCCCGCCGGCGGCGCGCCGCCTCGTGACGGCGCTGCGCGAACGCTTCGACCTGCCCGTCCACCTGCACACCCACGACACCGCGGGCGGGCAGATGGCCACGCTGACCGCCGCGATCGAGTCCGGGGTGGACGCCGTCGACGCCACGGTCGCCTCGATGTCGGGCACCACCTCGCAGCCCTCGCTCTCGGCGCTCGTCGCCGCGACCGACCACAGCGACCGCACGACGGGTCTGGACCTCGACGCCGTCAACGCCCTCGAGCCGTACTGGGAGCTGGTCCGCAAGGTCTACGCACCGTTCGAGGCGGGCCTGGCCTCGCCGACCGGACGGGTCTACACCCACGAGATCCCCGGCGGGCAGCTGTCGAACCTGCGCCAGCAGGCCGTCGCGCTCGGCCTCGGCGACCGCTTCGAGCAGGTCGAGGACGCCTACGCCGCCGCCGACCGGATGCTCGGGCACCTGGTGAAGGTGACGCCGTCGTCGAAGGTGGTCGGGGACCTCGCGCTGCACTTCGTGGGCGCCGGGGTCGACCCGGCCGCCTTCGAGGCCGACCCGGCGCGCTACGACATCCCGGACTCGGTGATCGGGTTCCTGCGCGGGGAGCTCGGCGACCCGCCCGGCGGCTGGCCCGAGCCGCTGCGAACCCGCGCCCTGGAGGGCCGCACCGGGCGCCCGGGCCTCGCCGAGCTCTCCGACGACGAGCGCAAGGGCCTCGAGGCCGACCGCGCCGCAACCCTGAACGAGCTGCTCTTCCCCGGCCCGACCAGGGACTTCCGCGAGCACCGCAGCTCCTACGGCGACACCTCGGTGCTGCGCAGCCAGGAGTTCTTCTACGGGCTGCGCCCCGAGGTGGAGTACTCCGTGGAGCTCGAGCCCGGGGTCCAGCTGCTGATCGCGCTCGAGGCGATCTCGGAGCCCGACGAGCGCGGCCTGCGCACCGCGCTGATGTCGCTCAACGGTCAGCTGCGCCCGGTGCAGGTGCGCGACCGGTCGGTCACCACCGACGTCAAGGTCGCCGAGAAGGCCGACCGCGCCGACCCGCGCCACGTGGCGGCCCCGTTCGCCGGGGTGGTCACGCTGGCGGTGGCCGAGGGCGACCGGGTCGCGCCCGGCGGCACGGTCGGCACCATCGAGGCCATGAAGATGGAGGCCGCGATCACTGCGCCGTCGGGCGGCACGGTCGAGCGGTTGGCGATCGGGGACGTCGCGCAGGTCGAGGGCGGTGACCTCGTGGTGGTGCTCGCCCCGTGAGCAGGATCGTGGCCGGCACGGCGGGCGGGCAGCGGATCGCGGTCCCGCCGATCGGCGTGCGGCCGACGTCGGACCGGGTCCGCGAGGCGCTGTTCTCGCTGCTGGAGGCCCGCGGCGTCCTGCAGGACGCGGTGGTGCTCGACCTCTACGCGGGCTCGGGTGCGCTCGGGCTGGAGGCGCTGTCCCGCGGGGCGCTGACCGCGACGCTCGTCGACCGCGACCCCCGGGTCTGCGCGGTGATCCGGACGAACGCCTCGAGCACGCAGCTCAGCGGCGCCCTCGTGCGCCGGGCCGCCGCCGCGACCTTCGTCAGGCGCCCCACCGACACCGTCGACCTCGTGTTCGTCGACCCGCCCTACGCCGGCACGGAGGACGAGGTCGACGCCGTGCTCGCCGCACTCCCGCCGTGGTTGGCCGAGGGTGCGCTCGTCGTCGTCGAACGGGACTCCCGGACCCGGACCCCCGCCTGGCCCGAGGGGCTCATCCCCGAGGAGCCGCGGGTCTACGGCGAGACGACGCTGCACCTGGCCACCGCGGGATGAGCGACCCTCGAGCGGAGAGCATCATGCGCGCGTGACCGATCTCGAGGGCGCGATCCGGGACTGGTCCCCGGAGCCGGTGACCACGACGGGGACGACGACGGCCTGGACGGTCGCCGCCGTCTCGGGGCTCTTCGACCTCGACCCGGTGGCGGGCGAGGGCGAGCCCCTGCCGCCGATGTGGCACTGGTTCGGGTTCCTCGAGCACCCGCGCCAGAGCGAGCTCGGCGAGGACGGCCACCTCGAGGCCGGGCACTTCCTGCCGCCCCTGGCGCAGCGGCGTCGGATGATGGCCGGCGGGCGGCTGCGGGTGACCCGGCCGATGCGCGTCGGCGAGACCCTCACCCGGCGCTCGTCGCTGGTCGACGCGCAGGTCAAGCACGGTCGTAGTGGCGACATGCTGCTGGTGACGGTGCGCGACGAGTTCCTGGCCGGCCCCGGCGAGGCGGTCGCCACCGAGGAGACCGACATCGTCTACCGCTCGCAGGCCCCCGGACAGGCGCGGGGTCTGGGCTTCGACGCCCCGTCGGACGAGGCGCCCGCGACGGGCGACGAGGCGGTCTCGCTGGTCCCCGCGGCGCCCCTGCTCTTCCGGTTCTCGGCGCTGACCTACAACACCCACCGCATCCACTACGACCACCCGTACGTCACCGAGGTCGAGGGCTACCCCGGCCTCGTCGTCCACGGGCCGCTGCTCGCGCTGATGCTGCTGGAGATCCCGCGCCGGCACCGTCCGGGACGTGCGGTGACGGCCTTCGACTACCGGTTGGCGCGGCCCGCGTTCGCCGGCCACCGCCTCGTCGCCGACCACACCGGGGGGCGGGTGGGGGCGAACACAGCCGACGAGCTCGCCGTCGCGGCCGGCGCGGTCGGGGTGGCGGCGTCGGTCTCCGGCACGATCACCCTGGGCTGACCGCCTCCAGGAACGTCGCGGCCCCGTCGACGACGACGTCGGGGAGGCGCCGCCGGCGCCACACGCCAGGGGTCACGGCGAGGTGGACCTCCACGACGCCGTCGGGGCCGGTCGCCCGGTGGGTCTCGCGGTACCCGGTGCGCGCGCTGACCCGCAGCGAGGCGGCGTTGCCCGTGGCGGCGTCCGTGACGGCCCGGGCGGCGCCGAGGTGGCCGAACGCGAGCTCGAGCACCATCAGGCGGACGCGGCGCCCCAGGCCGCGGCCCTGCTCGGCGCGGGCCAGCCACGACGACGTCCGGACGGTGCCCGCCGGGTCGTCGTACTCGTGGGCGAGCACGACCAGCCCCACGGCCCGCCCGCCCTCGATGACGGTCAGCGGCAGCCGCCACCGGCTCGCCGTCGGGACCTCGCGCAGCCGCCAGGCGTGCTCGAGGAAGCGGCGCGCCGCGGCCGCCCCCTGCTCCGCGGGCCAGCCGAGCAGCTCCGGCTCGCGTCCGGGGCCGACGATCCCGCCGGGCTCGGCGACGATCGCCGCCAGCTCGAGCAGCTCGACGTCGGTGGGCGGGACGAGGACGAGACCGGCGTGGGCGACGGTGACGCCGAACTGCGGGTACAGCGCCGCGAGGTCGTCGCGCAGCAGGCCGGGGTCCACGGCGCCCATCGTGGCGCGGATCCGGCATGATCACCGCCATGCGCGCGGTCTGCCCCGGCTCGTTCGACCCGGTGACCCTGGGGCACGTCGACGTGGTGCGCCGGGCCGCGGCGATGTTCGACGAGGTCGTCGTGGCGGTCGCGATCAACCCGAACAAGCAGGGCCTCTTCTCCGTCGACGAGCGCCGGGAGCTGATCACGGGTGCGGTCGGCGACCTGCCGAACGTGAGCACGGCCGCGTTCACCGGCCTGCTCGTCGACTGGTGCCGCGAGCACGACGTCGGGGTCATCGCGAAGGGCCTGCGCTCGGACACCGACTACGCCTACGAGCTGCCGATGGCGCAGATGAACCGGCACCTCACCGGGGTCGACACCGTCTTCCTCACCGCCGACCCGGCGCACACGTTCGTCTCCAGCTCGCTGGTCAAGGAGGTCGCCCGCGGCGGCGGGGACGTCTCGGCGTTCCTCACGCCCGAGGTCCTCGACGCGCTGACGGCGCGGCTCGCCGAGCGCTAGACGCCCGCCGGGACCAGCACGCCGCGTCCGTGCATCCTCCCGCTCTCGAGGTCGGCGACCGCGTCGGCGAAGGCATCCAGCGGGTAGGTCCGCGTCCGGAGTTCGACGCCGCCGCAGGACGCGAGGGCGATGAGTTCTCGCAGGTCGTCGTGGGTGCCTACGGCGTTCCCGACGATGCTGATCTCCGGCAGGACGAGGGCGAACGTCGGCACGCGCAGTTCGCCGCCGTACCCGACCAGGAAGTAGGTACCCGCCGGGCGCACCATGGCCAGTGAGGTCGCGGGTGCGTCCCCCTCGCCCACGAAGTCGATCACGGCCTCGGCGCCGCCCGCGGTGATCCGCGGGATCTCCGTGCCGGCGACATCCGGAGTGAACGCGTGGTGGGCGCCGCAGGCGGTCGCGAGCCGGAGCGCCTCGGGATCGGGGTCGACGGCGATCACCTCGGCCGTACACCGGGCCCGCAGGCACTGCACCGCGATGTGGCCGAGGCCGCCGATCCCGACGACGACGACCCGGGTGCCGGGCCCGAGCAGCGGGACCGCCTTGCGGACGGCGTGCATGACGGTGAGCCCGGCGTCGGCGTGCGGGGCGACTGCCGCGGGTTCCAGCGACGCCGGGAGCGGCAGCACAGCCCGGTCGGTGGTCCTGACCAGCTCGGCGAACCCACCGGGACGGGTGAGCCCGGTGAAGGTGAGCCCCGCTGCGCACCGCATGTCGTCACCGACGCGACAGGCGGGACACAGCCCGCACGACTGCTGGGGGTGGCAGATCACGGGGTCACCCACGCCGACGTTCGCCACCGCCGCCCCGACCTCGTGGACCCAGCCGGAGTTCTCGTGCCCCAGCGTGAGGGGAAGCTCCGCGGGGACGGCCGGGGCGAACCAGCCGTCGCGGATGTGGACGTCGGTACGGCACAGCCCCGCTCCGGCGACGCGCACGATCACGTCGTGCTGGCCGGTGATCTCGGGTTCCGCGACCTCGTCGAGCCGCAGCGGCTCGCCGTACGCGTGGAGGCGGACAGCCTTCATCGCCTGGTCCTCCTGGTCCGGTCGGTCAGGCCCGGGCCCGCGCCGCCGCCGTCGTGCCCAGCCGGTGCATCGGCCACCGCGTCGGGGAGATGGTGCGGTCACCCGCGTGATCCCGGACGGGAGCGAACCTGTCGGAGCCGTAGAACGCCTCGGCCTGGTCGTCGGACTCCCACACATCGATCACGCGCCACCCGCGGTCCGGCTTCGCACCCGCCAGGTGGGCGAGGAGGCCGTCGGGATAGGGGCCGTCGGGGTCGGCGAGACCCATCGCGGCCATGAGGTCGTCGTACTCGCTCGCGGACATGGTGTCGGTCTCGAACACGAATGCGGTCGCCACGGTCGTCTCCTCCGGTCGGGTCCTCGGCGGTGCGAGGGTCCTCGGTGACGGTCGCGGTCCGGTCGCACCACGGTCGCGGCCTAACCGGTCCGCACCGTGGCGGCCAGCCGCCGTGTCCAGCCCGACATGCCGAGCCGCTCGAACTGCGCTCCCGCCGCAGCGGCCCACGGCGCGGCGAGGGCGCGGTCGCCGTTCCGGACGTGCATGACGGCCTCGTCGTGGTCGACGACGGCCCGCAGCGGCCGGGCGCCCTGCGCGTCCAGCACTTCCCGCGCGGCGTCGAACCACCGCGACGCTTCCGCCGTCCGCCCGTCGAGGGCGCACAGCCGCGCCAGGGCCAGCCGGGAATCGGTCGTCGGGAAACGGAAGTCCGCCGGGAGCGCCCGCTCGCGCAGGGCGTGCTCGACGACGGCGAGGTGGTCGCGCCGCTCCAGCAACCACAGCGTCTCGGCGACCTCGTACGCGGTGCGCGCGTAGTTCGGCGCCCAGGCCGGAGCCCGGTGCAGCGCCAGGACGGGCCGGGTCAGCAGGCCGAGCGCGTCGTCGGTGGCGCCCGTGCGGGCGAGACCACGCGCACCGATGCTGGTGATGCCCGCGCTGCCCCAGTGCCGCTCGGGGGCCGGGCGCATCCAGCGCGCGAACCGGACCAGGCGTTCGGACCAGCCCTCGTCCAGGGTCGTGACCAGCGCGTCCTCCGCGCCCTCGTGGTGGAGGAGCTGCCAGCCGAGCGGGAGTCCGGGGAGCCTCGCGACCAGCTCCCGCGCGTGCCGCAGCGCGACCAGGGCCTCGGCGAGGGCTCCGAGAGCGATCTGGCAGCGGGCTTGCCCGGATCGGCAGTACACCGCCCAGGCGAGCTGACCGTCGGCCTCGGCCGCATCGGCGTCCCGAGCGAACCGGGGCACCGCCCGGGCGTAGTCGCCCAGCAGGAACGCCGCCACGGTCGGGTCATCGGCGGCCTCGGCGGGGATGCGGTCACGGCGTCCGTGCACGGCCGCGAGGGCGTAGCGCACCAGGTCGCCACGGCCGGCGAGTCGTCCGGACTCGTGGAGGACCCGGAGCGCGGCGCGGCGGCCCGGGAGGTCGAGCGGCATGCCCGGGTGGTCCGGATCCGCCGCCTCCCGGCGCTCGAGATCGAGCAGGATCATCGATGCCCGGCTCACCTCGTCGACGTGGCCGCCGGCGGCCGTCCCCTCGGCCGCGAGTCGCCAGGCGTGCGTGGAGCTGCCCGCCGCCGCCAGCACGGCCGCCAGCTCGGCCCACGTCGCGGGCCCGGACCCGGCGGACACCGCCGCCCGCGCGTCCTCGACCGACTCGTCGAATCGGAGCGCCCAGGCCAGCGCGTCGGCGCGACGGGCGAGCAGCCCGGCCCGTCGGCCGTCGTCGGCCGGGACCAGGTCGAGAGCGATCCGCAAGAAGGCCGCCCGCTCGTCGTGGGCGCCCAACGAACCGGCCCGGTCGGCGGCCTCGACCGCGGGCGCGACGCCGGCGGCTGCGCCCGGGAGGGACGCCGCGTGGTGGTACTGGATCGCCACCTCGGCCGCGCTGACCCGCACGCCCGCGCGCCGTGCGGCGGCCAGCGCGACGGCGAGGTCCCGGTGCAGTCGCAGTCGGCGGGACGGGTTCAGCTCCCGGTGAACCGCGTGCCGGATGAGTGCGTGGGTGAACTCGTAACGGTCGGGGGCGCCGTCCGGGACGATGAGGTCGGCCCGGAGTGCCTCGTCGAGGGCGAGGAGCCCGTCGGGCTCGCGGAGCCCGGCGGCACGCCGGACGGGGTCGAACGGGAACGGGCCCTCGACCACCGAGGCGATGTCGAGGAGCCGGTTCGTCCGCGGTGTGAGACGGCGCCGGCGTCGGGCGATCACCTGCCGGACACCCTCGGGGACCGCCGACAGCGGGAACGACGTCCCGAGCGTCCCGTCGGGTCCCACGTGGAGTCGTCGGTCCTCGCGGAGGTGGGCGACCAGCTCCCGGGCGAAGAGGGGATTGCCGCCGGTCTCGGCGCCGATGGCCCCGACCAGCTCGGCGGAGGCGGGGCCACCGGCCGCCGCGCTGACGAGTTGTCGCATCGGCTCCGGGGCGAGTCCGCCGAGACCGACGACCGTGCACTCGGCCTCGCCGCACAGCGCGCCGAGGGCTTCGGCGAGTGGATGGCCGCCGGTGACCTCGCTGCCGCGGTAGGCACCGACGAGCAGCACCCGGTGGCCGGCCGCGTGGTGGGCGACGTGGCGCAGCATGGCGATCGTCCCGTCGTCGGCCCAGTGCAGGTCGTCCACGACGAGCAGGACGGGCGCGTCGAGGGATCGGTCGGTCACGAACCGCGCCATCGCGTCGAGCAGCCGCGACCGCACTTCGTCGGGCTGCAGCTCCTGGCTCCCCGAGGGGAGACCGCCGTGGGTCAGCGGCTGGAGCGCCGTCGGGGCCCGGGCCCCGTCGAGGCAGGTCTCGAGCGCCTCCGCGAACGGGTGGTAGGGGAGCGCGCCCGCGCCTTCGGGACACCGACCCGCGAGGGTGTGGGCCCCCCGGGCCGCGGCTCGGACGGACAGCTCGGCCAGGAGCCGGGTCTTGCCGATGCCGGGCTCGCCACACAGGAGGGTCACCCGCCCGCCGCCGGCCACGGCGTCGGCCAGGTGCTCCAGCAACGTCCCCAGCTCGGCGTCGCGCCCGACGAAGGCCGTCGCCGCCCGTCGCGGTCCCGAAACCGGTCCCGGCCTCGGTCCGGACGGCGGTGCCACGGGCAGCAGTCCCGGATCGTGGGCCAGGATCGCGGCCTCCATCGCGCGCGCCTCCGGGCCGGGGTCGACCCCGAGCTCGTCGACCAGCAGCCCGGTGAGTCGCCGGTAGGCCTCGAGTGCCTCGCCCTGGCGTCCGTCCCGGTACAACGCGAGCATGAGGTGGGCCCACCGTCGCTCGCGCAACGGCTCCTGGGCGACGAGCTTCTCGCACTCGGCCACGGCGTCCGGGTGGTCCCCGGCGGCCAGCAGCGCGGCAGTGCGCTCCTCGACGGTCGTCGCGCGGAGCTCCTCGAGGGCGGCCGACTCGGTGCGTGCGAAGGACCGGTCGGCGAACTCCGCGAACGCCCTCCCACGCCACAGCGCGAGGGCCTCGTCGAACGCGTCGATCGCCGAGGCGTACCGGCCGAGCGCGGCCTCGCTGCGCCCGCGGCCGATCGAGGCGCGTGCGGCGCCGACGTCGGTCCCGACCGTCGCGAGCTTGTAGCCCGGTGCGCAGGTGGTGATCGCGGCGCTACCCAGCCGTCGCCGGAGGCGCAGGACGTAGTTCTGGAGGGTCTTGGTCGAGGTGCGTGGAGGGGCCCCCGCCCAGAGCGCGTCGATGAGTCGGTCCTCGGGGACGACCAGACCCGGACGCGTGGCGAGGACGGACAGGAGGCACCGCTCCTTCGGTCCGCCCAGCCGCACCTCGCCGGTCGGGCCGATCACGTCGACCGGCCCGAGCAGGCGGACCATCGTTTCCACGTGACCAGGGTCACGTCCACTCCAGCGGTATGTCCAGATGCTCGCGCCGTGTCCCGTGCGCGGGTGGTGCGCCCCTCGCACGGTCGCGTGGACACGCCGGGACGGGGGCGAATGCGCCGGGTGAGGGGGCGGGCGCCGCACACTGACCGGCGGAGTCAACGCAGGAGGTGGCCGACGTGTACCGGGTGTTCGAGGCGCTCGACGAGCTGGTGACCATCTGCGAGGAGGCGCGCGGGGTCCCCATGACGACGAGCTGTGTCGTCTCCCGCGGCGACGTCCTGGAGCTCCTCGACGACGTCCGTGAGGCGATCCCCGGCGAGCTCGACGACGCCCAGGACGTGCTCGACCACCGGGACCAGCTGCTGGCCGAGGCGGCCGAGGAGGCCGAGAAGACCCGGTCCGACGCCCGCACCGAGGCCGACCGCATCCTCGCCGAGGCCCGCGAGCAGGCCCAGGAGATGATCGCCGAGGCCGAGCACGAGGCCGAGCGCGTCGTGTCCCGGGGGCGGCGCGAGTACGCCGACCTCACCGACCGGGCCGCCGCGGAGGCCGACCACATGGCCGAGGCCGGGCGCCAGAGCTACGACCGGGCGGTCGCCGACGGCCGCGCCGAGCAGCAGCGCCTGGTCTCCGAGCACGAGGTCACCCTCGCGGCGCGCGACGAGGCCGGCCGCGTCCTCGACCGGGCCGCGGAGGACGCGCACCGCGCGCGCACCGACTGCGACACCTACGTCGACGCCGCGCTCGCGGAGTTCACCGAGACCCTCGAGTCGGTCCTCGACACCGTCGGGCGCCACCGCCACCAGCTCCGCACCGGCCAGGTCGGGGCGGCCGCGGGTCAGCGAGACGACCGCGCCGACGACGGGACCCGCTGGCCCGATCGCGCCAGCGCCTGACGTCGGGCCCGCTCGGGGAGCTGCTCGGCCCGTGGGTACTCACCACGTACCCTCGGAGTCGTCGACGGCCGCCGTCGGGAACACGTCCCTGCGCCGAGCACGTTGGAGTACGGCGAGATGACTACTGAGAAGACCCCCGTCCCGGACCCGACGAGCCCGTGGACGGTCGACGTCGCGCGCGAGCTGTCCCGGCGTCCCGGGACCATGAAGCCCTGGGTGCGTGACGTGCCCGCTCCCGCCGACTTCGGCCTCGAGGTCATCGGGGTTCCCGCGGGCGAGGAGATCCACGTCGACCTGCGCCTGGAGTCGGTCGTGGAGGGCGTCCTCGCCAGCGGCACGGTGGTCGCGGACGTCGTCGGCGAGTGCTCCCGCTGCCTCGGGCCGGTGACCGACCACATCGAGGTCGACGTCACCGAGCTCTACGCCTACCCGGACTCGGTGACCGACGAGACGACCGACGAGGACGACGTCAGCCGCATCGTGGACGAGAAGCTCGACCTCGAGCCGCCGGTGCGCGACGCGGTCCTGCTCGAGCTGCCGAACGCGCCGCTGTGCCGCGAGGACTGCCCCGGAGTGCCCTCGCCGGACGAACAGGCATGGGCCTTCGTGCCCGCCGGGACCACGCATGAGAGGATTGATCCTCGCTGGGCCGCCCTGCAGGAGCGCTTCGCCGGCGGCAGCAACACCGAGAACGTGTAGTAGAGCACGCCGATAGGGAGTCGAAGCACCGTGGCCGTCCCCAAGCGCCGGATGTCGCGCGCGAACACCCACGCCCGCCGCTCGCAGTGGAAGGCGTCGCAGCCCGCGCTCGCGGCCTGCCAGAACAAGGCCTGCGGGAAGCCCAAGCCCCCGCACGTCGCGTGCCCGCACTGCGGCCAGTACGCCGGCCGCCGGGCCGTCACCCCGGCCTGATC
>JAVXWR010000078.1:0-8738 GCA_032230725.1 Actinomycetota bacterium | reverse complement strand
TGACGGTGGTCGCGACGGCGTCGAACCCGCGGTTCACCGTGAGCCGCGTCGACGTCGACCGCGAGGGCCCCACCTACACCGTCGACACCCTGCACGACCTCGCCGCGATCTTCCCCGACGACGAGCTCTACTTCATCACCGGCGCGGACGCCCTCGAGCAGATCCTCTCGTGGCACCGCGCGTCCGAGATGTTCGAGGTCGCGCACTTCGTCGGCGTCACCCGCCCCGGGTTCACCCTCGACGGGGCCCACCTCCCGCAGGGCGCGGTCAGCCTCGTCGAGGTCCCGGCCATGGCGATCTCCTCGACCGACTGCCGGATGCGCGTCGCCAAGGGCGAGCCGGTCTGGTACCTCGTGCCCGACGGCGTCGTGCAGTACATCGCCAAGCGCGGCCTCTACCGCGACGACGTGACCCCGTCGCGGCTGGAGCACCTGAGCTGATGGCCGAGCAGCCGGAGCTCGTCGTCCCCGACGAGGCGGCCTGGCGGGAGTGGCTGCGCGCCCACCACGCGGACCCGACCGGGGTGTGGCTGGTGCTGGCGAAGAAGGCGGCGCTCGCCCACCCGGACCCGCCCACCACGCTCACCTACGCCCAGGCCCTCGACGAGGCGCTCTGCCACGGCTGGATCGACGGACAGAGCCGCAGGCGCGACGAGCTCACGGTGTTCCAGCGCTACACCCCGCGGCGCGCGCGCAGCCCGTGGTCGGCGCGCAACGTCTCCCACGTCGCGCGGCTGGTCGACGAGGGCCGGATGCGCCCCGCCGGGCTCGCCGAGGTGGAGCGGGCGAAGGCCGACGGGCGCTGGGACGCGGCCTACGCGGGTCCGGCCACCGCGGTGGTGCCGGACGACCTCGCCGCGGCGTTGGCCGCCTCGCCGGAGGCCGCGGCGATGTTCGGGCGCCTGACCAGCCAGAACCGCTACGCGATCCTGCACCGGCTCGGGCAGCTCAAGCGCGCGGAGACGCGGATGCGGCGCGTCGAGGAGTACGTCGCGATGCTCGGGCGCGGGGAGACGATCTATCCGCAGCAGGGCTGAGCGCATCAGCTCGGGGCGCCCGCGTGGTCCCGGGAGTCGACGATGAGCCCGTCGCGCACGCGGACGACGAACACGCAGGGCAGGCTCGAGGTCGTGGTGCCCCGCGTGACCTCGTAGTGGAAGTCGGCGACGACCACCTCGGGGTCGGTCGTGCGGTGGACGACGACGTCGGCGGGACCGAACGCGTCCGGGCGACCGACGTGCGACGACGCGGCGGCGAAGTGCGCGCGGAGGTCGTCCCGCGTGCGCAGCGGTGGGATCGCCGGGTTCATCGGGTGCACGACGTGGGTCGGCTCCGCGTAGAGGGCGACCAGCCGCTCGAACTGCGAGTCGTCGCCGAGGACGTGGCGGCTCACGCCGTCCATGACGGCGCGGACGACGGCTTCGGGTGACGACGGCGGGGGTTGCGTGACCATCGCTGCCTCGATTCGTGGACGATGACCGGAGTACCGACTTCGGTTGACCGTAGCGGAGTCGGCGCTCCGTTTCCAGGAGGTGCCGTGCGCGCGGACGCCATCGCGAACCGTCGTCGTGTCCTCGCGGCGGCCCGGGAGGTGTTCGCCGAGCAGGGGGTCGAGGCCTCCACGGAGGAGATCGCCCGGCGGGCCGGCGTGGGGGCGGGCACCGTCTTCCGGCACTTCCCGACCAAGCGCGACCTCGTCGAGCGCGCCCTCGTCGAGCATCTCGACGAGCTCGCCGGGCAGGCCCGGGCCGCCGCCGCCTCCGACGACCCGGTGGTGGCGCTGCGGGGCCTCGTCGCCGAGATGGCCGAACACGCGCCGACGAAGATCGCGATGGCGGGGCACCTGCTGGCCGACGGCGGGCTGGAGGGGTCGGCGCGGGCGGCGGCGGAACGGATGGGAGCGGTCACCGCCGAGGTCCTCGCACGCGCCCAGGCGACCGGCCGGATCCGACGCGACGTCGGCGTGGCCGAGATCCACTTCCTGGTGCGCGGGATCGCGCAGGCCCAGGCGTTCCTGCCGGTCGGGCCCGAGGTGCGACGGCGGGCGGTGGAGGTGCTCCTCGACGGACTGCGGGTTGCTCCGCGCCCCTAGTCCCCGAAGGCCAGCACCGACGCGGTGAAGCCGTGCAGGTTGTTCTTCGAGGCGACCGGGCCGATCTCGCCGTCGGCGAAGAACCCCGCGACCCGCGGCGCCAGGCCGCGGCGAATGGCTCGCACGTCGTGGCTCGCGCCGCCGTGGACGGAGTCCGGCTCGCCGAACATCACGCGCCCGCGGCCGGTGCAGGAGAAGAGCAGCGCACCGCCCGCCGGACCGTGCCCCCCGGAGGTCGCCATGAGCGCCTCGAGGTCCTCGCCGGCGGTCGTCGCGTCGCGCACGTGGAAGCGCACGGTGCGCCCGACGTCGACGACGTCGCCGACGGTCACCGTCCCGGTGTCCTCGTCGGCGCCGACGACCCCGCGGATGAGGAAGTCGCCGCGGCCGTGCGCGTCGGCGTACTCGTCGATGGCGATCCCGAGGTGCAGTCCCTGCAGCGCGAGCTCCCGGTCGGCCTCGCCGAGGTCGCGGAGGATCTCCTCGAGCTTGCGGTAGGCCGGCATCCCCGCGAGGGAGTGGAGCTCGGAGCCGCCGGCGGCGGTCACCGTCATCGTCGGGCCGATCGGGCGGCACCCCTGGCTGACCAGGGTGCGCACGGCGACGTTCCCGCCGAGCAGCACGCCGATCGCGCCGCGGGGGTGCACCTCGCCGTCGAGGAACAGCCGGGCACCACCGGGCGCCGGACGGCCCGGTCCGAGCGCGCTCGATCCGGTCGGTGCGGTCGCGAGGCCCCCGATCAGGGGCAGGCCACCCAGCGCGTCGTCGGACTGCTCGACGAAGCCCTGCGCGGGGAAGGTGAACGGGTCCGCGAGCAGGACCGCGACGGCGTCGTCGTCGGCGGGCACCGGCATCCCCCCGACCGAGATGCCGCCCTCGTGCCGGGCGGCCTGCAGCCGGAAGGGCGTGACCCGCACGCCCGGCAGTGTCGCCGCCCACACCGCGACGGCGGGCGTGTCCTCCACACCGCGCCCGTCGCCGATGACGCCCGAGGCCCGGCACCCGAACGCCGTCGTCGCCCCCGCGATCTCCATCGCGCGCTGACCGGCGCTCGCCGCCACGTCGGGGTCGGGGTGGGAGACGAAGACGGCGAGCAGGTCCGGACGGTGCCCGTGCAACGGTGCCGTCGCCGCGGCCACCGCGCTCTCCGCGGCCGCGAGCAGGTCCGGTCCCTGGGCGAGTCCGTCGCCGAACTCGTAGCCCCGGTGGGTCGGGTTCGGCTCCGCCGCGTCTCCCATGCGTCGAGTATGGACACCTGTCCCGGGGGCGAAACCGGCCCGTCGTGTCCGGGTAGGCTCGGTGGTCATGGCCGCCACCGACAGTGCGCGCCGCCTGGCCGGGATCGCGGCCCTGGCCGCCGCCGACAAGCTCGCCCAGAACGTCGTCGCGATCGACGTCTCCGAACGGCTCCCGCTCACCGACTGCTTCGTGATCGCCTCGGCGCCCAACGAGCGCCAGGTGCAGGCCGTGGTCGACAACGTCGAGGAGAAGCTGCGCGGCGAGGAGGTCAAGCCGGTGCGCCGCGAGGGCCGGCAGGAGGCCCGGTGGGTGCTCCTGGACTTCGGCGACGTCGTGGTGCACGTCCTGCACACCGACGAGCGCGACTTCTACGGCCTGGAACGGCTGTGGAAGGACTGCCCGCGCATCGAGCTCCCGGCCGAGGTCGACGGCCCGGTCGCCGCCGGCGACTGACACCCCGGGCGATGAGCGATCCCGGCGTGATCACGCGCGTCGTGCTGCTCCGGCACGGGCGCACCGCGTGGAACGCCGAGCGCCGCATGCAGGGCCGCCTCGACCCGCCGCTCGACGAGGCGGGGCAGGCGCAGGCGGCCGAGGTGGCGCCCCTCGTCGCCGCGCTCGCCCCGGTCGTGCTCGTGACCTCCGACCTCACGCGCGCCCTGCAGACCGCCCTCGCCGTCGGTGAGGCCGCCGGGCTGGAACCGCGCAAGGAGCCCCGGCTGCGCGAGACCGACGTCGGGCAGTGGCAGGGACTCGTCGACTCCGAGGTGGAGGCCGGCTGGCCCGGGGGCCTCGAGCAGTGGCGCGCCGACCCGGTGTACGCGCCGCCGGGTGGGGAGTCGCGCGTCGACGCCGCGGAGCGGGCGCTGCCGGTGCTGCACGAGGTGGCCGGCTCCCCGGCGGACGGGGCCGTCGGGGACACCGCGGTCCTGGTGGCCCACGGTGGCACGATCATGGCGCTGACCTGTGCGTTCCTCGGCTGGCCGGTGGAGCACTGGCCCTCGCTCGGACCGCTGGGCAACTGCCGGTGGTCGACGCTGGAGTTCCGGATCGACCGGTGGCGGCTGGCGCAGTGGGGCGCCGGGGCGTGACGCCGGACGGGGCGGGTCTCGCCGGCACCGGGCCGCACCTGCTCGTGCTCGGTGACTCGCTGAGCTTCCACGGCCCCCGCACCGCCCACCCCGCCGGCGAGTCGCGCCTGTGGCCGCACGTCGCCGCGGGCGCGCTGGGCGGCACCGCCGACCTGCACGCCGGGCTGGGCTGGACCGCCCGCCACGCGTGGAGCGCGGTGCGGACCGATCCGCGGGTGTGGGCGTCCGTGATGCGCACCGACGTGCTCGTCCTGGGCGTCGGGGGCATGGACTCGCTGCCCTCGCCGCTGCCCACCGCCGTGCGCGAGCTGATCCCGGTGCTGCGTCCGGCCGGTCTGCGTGCCCGGGTGCGCGAGGGGTACCGGGCCGGGCACGCGAGAGCGGCGACGGCGGCCGCGCGCTGGGCCGGCGGGTGGCCGACGGCACTGCCCGCGTCCGAGACGGTGCGCTGTCTCGAGCGGTGCCGCGTGGCGGTGACGGCGCTGCGGCCCAGCGCGCCGGTCGTCCTGCTGCTGCCCCCGGTGCACCGCTCGGCGTTCTACGGCGGGGTGCACCGGCGCCGGTCGGGGCACGTCGCGGCGTTGCGGGCGTGGGCGGCGGAGCACGGGGTGTCGACGGTGGAGTCGGCGGACCTCGTCGCCGAGCACGTGCTGACCGGGCGCGGGAACGCCGACGGCATCCACTGGGGCTGGCCGGCGCACCGGGCGGTCGGGGAGGCGGTGGCCGGGGCGGTCCTGGCGGCACTGGGTGGGACCTCCGGCGGGCACGGGTCGGTGCGTCCGGGGCAGGGAGTTGTCCCCACCGGCACCGGTGCCCCGGGTGGTCCACAGGCGCCGGACGCGATCTCGGAGGAGACGCCCGCGCGTCCCTAGCGTCGCGGTCGTGGTCCCCGACGACGCCCGCCTGCGGCTGCAGACCCTCGCTGCCCCGCCCGACCTCGTGCCGGACGCCGGGGTACCGCGCGGGTGGCCCACCGCGCCCGACGGGACGCCGGGGGCGCGACTGCAGGTGGGCGAGGGGTTCGACGAGCGCGGCTTCGGCCCGGGCCTCGACGACGGTGGGGCGGCGCCCGTCCGGGGGCGGCCTGCGGCGCGCTCCGCGTGGGACGAGCCGCGTCGGGGGGTGGGACGGTGGCTGCCCGCGTCGTGGCTGTCGGCGCGCTGGGACCCGGGCGGGTGGGGCGCGATCGGGCTGGCCGTGGTCGCGGCGCTGGCCGCCGTCGCCGCGGCGGTCGGGGTGTGGGCGGGGCGGCCGGTGGCCGAGCCGGTGCCCCCGCTGCCGGCCGTGTCGGCGGGCGCCCCGGTCCGGGCGGACACGGTGCCGTCGGCCGCGGCGCCCACGCCCGGGGGGCCGGTGGTGGTGAATGTCGCCGGGAAGGTCCGCCGCCCCGGCCTCGTGACCATGAAGGAGGGCGCCCGGGTCGGGGAGGCCGTGGACGCGGCGGGCGGGGCCCTGCCGAACGTCGACCTGACGCCGCTCAACCTCGCCGCCCGCGTCGTCGACGGCCAGCAGATCCTCGTGGGCGTGGCCGCGCCGCCCGGGGCTGCCGCGCCCGGGCCGTCGGCCGGGTCGCCGGCCGGCTCCGGGGCGGCTCCCGCACCCGGCGGGAAGCTCGACCTCAACGCCGCGACCCTCGAACAGCTGGACGGGCTGCCCGGGGTCGGGCCGGTCATGGCGAAGAAGATCCTGGACTGGCGCACCCAGAACGGCCGGTTCAGCGCCGTCGAGCAGCTGCGCGAGATCCCCGGTATCGGTGACGCGCGGTTCGGCACCCTGCGCGATCTGGTGCGGGTGTGACCACCGCCCGGGACAGGACCCGCGAGGCCACCGACGAGCCCCGTCCGGCCCTCGACGCCCGGCTCGTGCCGCCGGCGCTGGCGGCGTGGGCGGCCGCGCTCGTGCCGCTCACCCTGGGCTGGGGGCCCGGCGCGCTGCTCACCGTCCTGGCCCTCGTCGTCACCACGCTCGGGGGACGGCGGCTGCACGCGGCCCGGCAGGCCGGCTCGTCCGCCCCGCGCTGGGCGGCCGGACTGCTCGCCACGGGGATCTGCGCCGTCGCGGTGGGCGGGGTCGCGAGCACCGCGGCCCACCAGGTCGCCGGGCACCCGCTGCGCGCCGCGGCGGAGGCCGGGTCCGCGGCCACCCTCGAGGTCGTGCTCACCGACGACCCGACCCCACTGCGCAGCACCGGCCTCGCCGGCGACGCCCGGGTGGTCGTGCGGGCCGAGCTCGCCGCCGCGCAGGCCGCCGGCGCCCGCTGGCGGGGCGACGGCCGGGTCGTGCTGCTCGCGCCCGCGGCGGGATGGGCGGGCCTGCTCCCGGGGCAGCGCGCCACCGCCAGCGGCACCCTCGGCCCCTCGACCCGCGGCGACCTGACCGTCGCGGTCCTGCGCACCCGGGGCCCGCCGCGCGACGTCGGGCCCGCGCCCGGCGTCCAGCTCGCCGCGGGCGACCTGCGGGCCGGCCTGCGCGACGCCGCACGCGCCGTGCTCGGGGAGGAGCCAGCCGCGCTGCTGCCGGGGCTCGTCGTCGGCGACACCTCAAGGATCGGCCCGGATCTCGACGACGACTTCCGCACCGCCGGTCTGACGCACCTGCTCGCCGTGAGCGGGTCGAACGTCGCGTTCGTGCTCGGGGCGGTGCTGCTCCTCGCGCAGCTCGGGCGGCTGGGCCCACGGACGGCTGCGGGGCTGGCGCTGCTGGCGCTCGTCGGCTTCGTGGTCCTCGCCCGCCCCTCGCCGAGCGTGCTGCGCGCGGGGGCCATGGGCGCGGTAGCGATCCTCGCGCTCGCGCTCGGACGGACCCGCTCGGTCCTGCCCGCCCTCGCCGTCACCGTGATCGTCCTGCTCCTGGTCGACCCGGCCCTCGCGGTGGACGCCGGCTTCGCGCTGTCCGTGCTCGCCACCGCGGCGCTCGTCCTGCTCGCGCCGGTGATCATCACGGCGCTGCGGCGTCGCCGGGTCCCGCCGGGGGTCGCGGAGGCGCTGGCGGTGCCGCTCGCCGCGCACGTGGCCACCGCGCCGGTGGTGGCCGGGCTGTCCGGCCAGGTCAGCCTCGTCGCGGTGCTCGCGAACCTGCTCGCGGCGCCCGTCGTCGCGCCCGCGACCGTCCTCGGCGTGCTGGCCGCGGTACTCGCGCCGTGGTGGACCGCGGGCGCGCACGCCGCGGTGTGGCTCGCGGCGCCGGAGGTCGCGTGGCTGGTGTTCATCGCGCGCCGGTGCGCCGCGGTGCCGGGCGCGACGCTGACGTGGCCGGGCGGGGTCGCCGGCGGCCTGCTGCTGGCCGGGCTGGTGGTTCTCGGACTGATGGCCCTGCGGTGGCGGCGGGTCCGGCTGCTCGCGCTCGCCGTCGTCGTGGGCCTGCTGCTCGTGCTCGCGCCCACCCGGGTCGTGCCGGTGGGCTGGCCGCCGCCGGACTGGGTGTTCGTCATGTGCGACGTGGGGCAGGGCGACGCGCTCGTCCTCGCCACCGGGGAGCCCGGCCGCGCGGTGCTCCTCGACGCCGGACCGGACGGGAGCGCCGTCGACGGGTGCCTCGCGCGGCTCGGGGTGCGCTCGCTCGCCCTCGTCGTGCTCTCGCACCTGCATGCCGACCACGTCGACGGGCTCGCCGGGGCGCTGCGCGGCCGGCCGGCCGGGGCCGTGGCGCTCGGGCCGGTGCACGAGCCGGTCGGCACCCTCGGGGAGGTGACCGGGTGGGCGCGGGCGGCGGGCGCCCCGGTCGTGGGGCTCGACCGCGGGGTCACGCTGCGTTGGCCGGCGCTCGAGCTCGACGTCCTGGGTCCGGTCCACCCCGGCCCGCACGTGGACGCCGACGACGGCACCGAGGTCAACGACACCTCGCTCGTCCTGCGCGCCACCACCCCGCTCGGGCGCATCCTGCTGCCGGGCGACGCCGAGGCCGAGTCGCAGGAGTCGCTGCTCGCGTCCGGGGTCGACCTGGGGGCGGACGTGCTCAAGGTGCCCCACCACGGCTCGCGCTCGTCGCTGCCGGCGTTCGTGACGGCTGCGCACGCCCGGCTCGCGCTGGTCAGCGTCGGGCTCGGCAACAGCTACGGGCACCCGAACCCGGCGATGCTGGGCCTGCTCGCCGGCACCGGGGCGCTCGTGCGCCGCACCGACCAGAGCGGGGACCTCGCGCTCGTCCCGGCGGCGGGCGGGGGCACGGCGGTCGTCGCGCGCGGCGACCCCCGACCCGACCCGAAGAAGCGGTGAGGGAGTGCGACTACAGACCCAGCGCCTCGCGGACCGCCTTCGACGTGGCGGGCACGTACGCCGTCGGGCCGACCTGGTCCTCGATGGCGTCCAGGGTCTTGAG
>JAVXWR010000038.1:0-11375 GCA_032230725.1 Actinomycetota bacterium | reverse complement strand
GACCGCCGCCCCCACCGTCCCGCCCCCACCGAGGATGCCGAACAGCGCGAACTGCGAGCCACCCCAGAACAGCAGCAGCGAGAGCAGGCAGGTCTGGAGCACGGAGAGACCGCAGGTAACGCTCAGCGCCCCGAAGCTGGCGCCGTAGAGCCCGGTCGCCACCGCCACCGAGAGGCCCTGCCGGACGACCGCACGCCGGGCGGCAGTCTCCGCCTCGTCCCGCGCGCCGGGAGGACTGGATCGACCGTCTGTCACGGGGCCAGGATGCTCCGGACCGGAACGCCCAGGCGGGAGGCCCTCGAGCGTGGACGGCGGGACGACGGGGTCACGACGAGCGCCCGGCACCGTCATGTCCCCGTCCGGGACCGTCAAGCGGCAGCGGCCCCCGGAGGCCCTGGGCGCGGCCGTGACCGCCGTCGAGGACCTCTACGTGATCGGGCACTTCGGGATCGCGCAGGTGGCCGCCGACACGTGGCGCCTGCGCGTCGGGGGTCGGGTCCGCCGGCCGCTGGAGCTCGACCTCGACGCCCTGCGGTCGATGCCGAGCGTGACGGAGCAGGCGGTCCTGGAGTGCTTCGGGAACCCCCTGCGTCCGTTCAAGCCCACGCGGCGGGTGGGCAACGTGGTCTGGCGCGGGACCCCGGTCGCGGCCGTGCTCGAGCGCGCCGGCGCCGACGACGCCGGGCTCGTGTGGGCCGAGGGCCACGACTACGGCGTCTTCGAGGGCACCGCCTGCAGCGAGTACCTCAAGGACCTCCCCCTCGAGGTCGTCCGGGAGCGCGGCATTCTCGCCTACGAGATGAACGGCGAGCCGCTGACGGTCGAGCACGGCCACCCGGTCCGGCTCTTCGTGCCCGGCTACTTCGGCACCAACAACGTCAAGTGGCTGCGCCGCCTCACGGTCGCCGACGAGCGTCCCGAGCACCTGTTCACGACGGTGCTCTACCAGCGGCCCGGCGCCGGCGGCCCCGGGCTCGCGCCGGTGCGCGACCTCGATGTGAACAGCCTCGTCACCGACGTCCGGGACACCGGGTCGACGCTGCTGGTCGCGGGCTGGACGTGGGGCTCGGCGGCGGTGGTCGACGTCGAGGTCGGGGTGGACGACGCCGAGGAGCCGGTGCGCGCCGTGCTCTCCCCACCGGCCGGCGGGGCGTTCTCCTGGCGCCGCTTCCACGCCGAGGTGGCTCGCCCGCCCCGCGCCCGCGCGGTCTGGGCGCGTGCCCGGGACGCGTCGGGCGCCCGCCAGCCGACGTCGGGAGCGCGCAACGCCCGCCACGTCGTCGAGCTCGACCCGGGCTGAGCGGGGACCGCGAGCTCAGCCCGCGGGCTCCACCACGAACTTTCCCAGCACACTGCGCTCCCCCAGCGCGGCCACCGCCTCGTGCGCCCGCTCCAGCGGCACCTTCCCGGCGACCGGCGGCTCGACGGCGCCGGAGGAGAGCAGCGGCACGACCCGGTCCCACTCCGCGCGCTGCGCCCCGGGCCGCGGGATCGCGTAGGCGCCCCACCCGACACCCCGGACGTCGATGTTGTTCAGCAGCAGCCGGTTCACCTTCACCGTGGGGATGTCCCCCGCGGTGAACCCGAGCACGAGCAGGCGCCCGAGCGGCGCCAGGCAGCGCAGCGAGTCGGTGAACCGGTCGCCGCCGACGGGGTCGACGACCATGTCGACGCCGTTCCCGCCGGTCAGCTCGCTGACCGCGTCCTTGAACCCGTCGGCGAGGACGGCCTCGTGGGCCCCGACGCTGCGCACGAACTCGGCCTTCTCCGGCGTCGACACCACCGCGATCACCCGGGCACCGAGGGCGCCCGCGAGCTGGATGGTGGCGGTGCCGATCCCGCCGGCCGCGCCGTGCACCAGCACCGTCTCGCCGGACTGCAGGCCGCCCCGCAGCCGCAGCGCGAACGACATCGTCAGGTAGTTCATCGGCAGGCAGGCCCCGGCCACGAAGGACACCAGGTCCGGTAGCGGGAAGACGTTCTCCGGCGCCACGGTCACGACCTCGGCGAAGGCGCCGATCGTGCTCATCGCCGCGACGCGGTCGCCCGGGGCGAAGCCGCTGTCGGGCGGGGCGTGGCGGACCGTCCCGGCCGGTTCGCCGCCGAGGACGAACGGCGGGTCGGGCCGGAACTGGTAGCGGCCCTGGGTGAGCAGCAGGTCGGGGAAGCTGACCCCGGCGGCGGCCACGTCGACGAGTACCTGGCCCTCGGCGGGCTCCGGCTCGGGCACCTCGGTGGTCTCGAGGGCGGTCGGGCCGTCGGTGGTCACCACTCGTACTGCGCGCACGGCGCCTCCAACGTCAGGGGTCACGGGTGAAGGGGTAGCGGGGGTTGGCGACGGCGAGGCGGGTCAGCGTGCCCGAGCGCACCGCGGCCCGCACGTCGTCGTCGTGGGTCGGGTGGTGCCGCCGACGGCTCCCCGAACCCCGCGAGGTCCGCGTCGGACACCAGCCCGAGCGCTGCACACCGAGGCCGCCATGCTCCGGGCGCTGATCCGCGAGACCGCGGCGGGCCTCGACGAGTGCCGCGCGGCGGGGCGGCCGGAGGTCTCGATCGGCCACCAGGTCTCGATGGCCAACTACCGCGCCAACCGCCCGGTCTGCGAGGCCGCCGACCGTGCCATGCATGTCTTCGGCGGCCTGGGCTACTCCCGCCTCGAGCCGTTCGAGCACATTTACCGCCACCACCGCCGCTACCGGATCACCGAGGGCGCCGAGGAGGTGCAGATGCGCCGGGTGGCGGGGCAGCTGTTCGGCTTCCTGTGACGGGCCCGCTCACCAGGTGTCGATGTTCGGCCGCGTCTTCCCGGGCTGTGGCCCGACCGGGTGGGCCACGAACGACGTGGCGATCCAGCGGCGGGTGTCCGCCGGGTCGATGACGTCGTCGATCTCGTAGACCTGCGCCACCGAGAGCGCGCGGCCCTTCTCGTACTCGGCGGCGACGCGGCGCTCGAAGAGCTCCTGACGCTGCGCCGGGTCGTCGACGGCGTCGAGCTCCTTGCGATAGCCCAACCGCACCGCGCCCTCGAGGCCCATCCCGCCGAACTCCCCGGTCGGCCACGACACCGCGAACGCCGGGGCCTTGAGGCTGCCGCCCATCATCGCCTGGGCGCCCAGGCCGTAGCACTTGCGCGTGACGACGAGCCCGAGCGGCACCGAGAGGTTCCCGCCGACCGAGAACATCCGGCTGACGTGCCGCACCGTCGCGTGGGTCTCCGACTCGGGGCCGACCATGAAACCCGGGGTGTCGCACAGGGAGACGACCGGCAGCCCGAACGCGTCGCAGAGCTGCAGGAAGCGGGCGGCCTTGTCCGCGGCGTCGTGGTCGATGGCGCCGCCCAGGTGGGCCGGGTCGTTCGCGATCAGGCCCATCGGCCGGCCCTCCACCCGGACCAGGGCCGTCACGATGCCCGGGGCGAACCCGACGCGCAGCTCCAGCACCGACCCGACGTCGGCGAGCCCGTGGACGACCGCGCGGACGTCGTAGACCCGCACCCGGTTCTCGGGCACGACGTGGCGCAGCAGGCGTTGGTCGGGCGCCTCCCAGCCGGCGACCGGCCCCTGGAAGTAGGACAGGTAGCGCTGCGCGACGCGGGTGGCCTCGTCCTCGTCCGCGACGAGGACGTCCACGACGCCGTTCGCGACCTGGACCGCCATCGGCCCGACCTCGTCGGGGGCGACGACGCCGAGACCGCCCCCCTCGATCATGGCGGGGCCGCCCATCCCGAGGGTGGCGCCCTCCACGGCGATGATCACATCGCACAGCCCGGCCAGGGCCGCGTTGCCCGCGAAGCACCGGCCGGCGACGACCGCGACCAGCGGCACCCGCGCCGAGAGCCGGGAGAAGATCTCGAAGGCCGGGACGTCGAGCATCGAGGCCCAGCTGCCGTCGGTGTCACCGGGGCGTCCCCCGCCGCCCTCGGCGTAGATGACCACCGGCCAGCGGCGCACCTCGGCGATCTCGAAGGCGCGGTCCTTCTTGCGGTGGTTGACGAGGCCCTGGGTTCCGGCGAGGACGGTGTAGTCGTAGGCCAGCACGACGGCGTTCGCGTGCACGGCGCCGACGAGCTCGGCGTTGATCGTGGCGGTGCCGGCGAGCAGGCCGTCGGCGGGTGTGCGCTCGACGAGGTCGGAGAGGGAGCGCCGGGCCCGCTGGGCGGCGATGGCGAGGGGACCGTATTCGACGAAGCTGCCCTCGTCGCAGAGCTGCGCGAGGTTCTCCCGGGCGGTGCGCAGGCCGGTGCCGTGGCGCTTGTCGACCGCGGCGGGGCGGGCCTGGTCGCGGCCGCTCGCGTGACGCTCGACGACCTCGGCGAGGTCGGGCCGGACGGGGTCGGGGTCGACGACGGCCGCGTCGGCGGCAGCGTCGGCGGCGGTGTCGTCGGGGGTGACCGCGAGCAGCGGGTCCCCGGTGGCGACGGTGTCGCCCGCGCTCACCGCGACGGTCCCGACGGTGCCGGCGCCCGGCGCGGCGACGACGTGCTCCATCTTCATCGCCTCGAGCACGAGCAGGGTCTGCCCGGCGCGGACGGCGTCGCCCTCCGCGACCTCGACGGACACGACGGTGCCGGGGACGGTGGCGGTGACGGCGTCCTCGCCCGGCCCGGGACCCGGCCCGGTCGCGGCGTCGGCGCTCGACGGGGCCGGCTCGACGAAGCGGTGCGGCCGGGCGGCGGCGAGGATCTCTGCGCGGTGGTCGTCGAGGAAGCCCGTGGTGAGCTCGCCGGCGGCGAAGGCGGGGTGAGCGACGATCCCGGCGAGCAGGTCGACGTTCGTCGTGACCCCACCGATGTTGACCTCGCTCAGCACGCGGGCGGCCTTCGCGGCGACGACGCCGAGGTCCGCGGTGGGGTCGGAGACGATCAGCTTCGCCAGCAGCGGGTCGTAGCGCAGGCTCGTCCGGTAGCCGACGTAGCCGGCGCCGTCGACACGGATGCCGCGGCCGGAGGGCAGCTCGTAGGCGGTGAGCGTGCCGGCGGTCGGCACCGCGGCCCCCTCCGGGTCGATGTGCTCGAGGGTGATGCGGGCCTGCAGGGCGGTGCCGCGCGGCCTCGGGGCGTGCGGCTGATCGAGGCCGAGCTCCGTGAGGGTGGCGCCTGCGGCGAGCCGGATCTGCGTCTGCACCAGATCGACGCCGGTGACCTCCTCGGTGATCGTGTGCTCCACCTGCACCCGGGGGTTGACCTCGATGAACACGAACCGCTCCCCGTGCACGAGGAACTCCACCGTCCCCAGGCCGGCGTAGCGGACCGACTCCCCCAGCCGCACCGCCGCTGCGAGCAGCCCTGCCCGGACGTGCGGGGCGACACCGGGGGCCGGCGCCACCTCGACGACCTTCTGGTGGCGGCGCTGCACCGAGCAGTCCCGCTCCCCGAGCTGGGTTACCGCGCCGGTGCCGTCGCCGAGGATCTGGACCTCGACGTGCCGGGCCGGGCGCAGCAGCTCCTCGGCGTAGACGCGGTCGTCGCCGAACGCGGCACCCGCCTCGGAGGCGCAGCGCGTGAGCGCGTCGGCGAGCGCGGCGGGGTCGGTGACCTGCCGCATCCCGCGTCCCCCGCCGCCCGCGACGGCCTTGACCATCACCGCGCCGGTGCGCGCCAGCAGCGCCGACGCCCCGTCCGTGTCGGCCGCGGCGAGCACGGGCAGCCCGGCCGCCTCGGCGAGCGCCCGGGCCCGGGTCTTGTCACCGAGGTCGGCCAGCACCTCCGGCGTCGGCCCGACGAAGCGGATGCCCCGCGCGGCGCACGCCCGCGCGAACGCCGCGCTCTCGCTCAGGAACCCGTAGCCGGGGTGGACCGCGTCGGCGCCGCACTCCTCGGCCGCGCGCAGCAGGTCGTCGGCGTCGAGATAGGCGGCGGCGCCCGCGCCGGCGAGCGGCACGACGGCGTCGGCCTTCGCGACGTGGAGCGCGTCCGGCTCGTCGGTGGCGTGCACGGCGACCGAGGCGATCCCGAGGTCGGCGGCGGCGCGGGCGATCCGGACGGCGATCTCGCCCCGGTTGGCGATGAGCAGGCGCGAGAGCACCCGGTCACGATCTCATCGGGGCGAGCGGACGCGGGGAGCTGACCGATCGGGGGGTCACCCGCCCGTGCCGACACAGGGTGACCGGCGGCGACCGTACCTCGCGGTAGCGTCGACCGAAGGGCCCCAAAATGTTCACAACGAGTGAACTCAAGGTGTTATTACGATACTGAGAGTACCCATCCGTCGTCTTGTGACGGACCGCAGGCGGAAGTCATAGTTGCGCTTAGTGCCCTAGACCCCGGCACCGTTCGTGCGGTGTGGACCGGTCTGTCAAGGGGTCGTGATGAGGGTGCGTGTTGTGATCGGTCGGGCGAGTCCATGGGGACCGTGCCGACTCGGAACGCCGATCGTCGGGGTGATCCGGTGAGCGTCTGCGTGGTCTACGACGACCGCCGCAGTGCGCGCGAGCGGCTCGGGAGCATGTTCGCCGATGTGCCCGGCGTCCGGGTGGTCGGGGTGGCGAGTGCGGACGAGCTGGTCCACCGCCTCGTCGTGGACCCGGGGCAGTTGGCCGTCGTGGGCACCCAGCGGGCCGTGCCGTCCGGTGTCGATGCCATCCGTCGGGTTCTCGCGGTCCGCCCCGGGGTCGCGATCATCGCGGTGGGCTCGGCGGACGACTGCGCCACCGCGAGTGCGGCCGTCGCCGCGGGTGTCCGCGGGTTCGTGCGGTGGGACGCGCCGCCTGCGGTCACCTTGAGTCTCGTCCACGCCCTCTCCGCGGTGAGCACCATGGAGCCGTCGACGGCCCGGCGGAGCTCGGGCGCGACGACCGATACGGCTGATTTCATCGGTGCGGGAGCCCAGGGCCTGCCGGCCGGAGTGAGGACGGACGCCGATTCGTGCCTCGTCGGCAACGTCTCCGTCCGGTTGACGGTGCAGAGGCAGCTGGGCATATCCCGACGTGAACTGCAGGTTCTCGGCGGCATCAGTCAAGGGCTGAGCAACGCGGACATCGGACGCGAGCTCTACCTCTCCGACAACACCGTCAAGTGCCACGCGCGCCGACTGTTCGGCAAGCTCGGTGTCCACGAGCGGGCCCACGCCGTCGCCCTCGCCTACCGTTGTGGACTGCTCGCCTCCTCCGCCGTCGTCCGGTGAACCCGCTCCAGGCACGACCCCGAGGGGCGAGAGCGGGCCGATCGTCCGACCGTCGCCGCTCAGCGCGGACACGTCGTCGCGCAGGCAACTCGAGCACCCTGCCACTGGGCCGTCACTCGTTCGGGCGGTCGAGTAACACGGCGGACCGCTGCTGCGACTACTCAATGAAGAGTACTCACAGTCACGGTTTTATTACGTTGAGCGAGCGGACGAGCAGGAGCAGCACCGCCCGAAGATGGGGGATACCGATGCGAGAGGTCCCCGGGTCGAACGACAGGGGGGCGGTGGGAGCCGCTCAGGTCCTGGGCCAGGACGTGGCGGACCAGCCGCATCCGGCGTGGTGCGAGTTCGACGCCCCCAGCGCCCTCGGGGGCGTCGAGCACTACTCACGCCTTCTCCACTGGCGCCCCGCCTACCTGCCTCACGTCGTCGTGACCGGGTGGCTGCGCCGCATCCGGTACGCGGACGGCAGTGAGGAGACTCCGGCCGTGGTCCTGCAGGTGGACAACCCCGAGCACCCGGGGGAGATCGCGCTGACCGGAGAGGACCTGGGCTCCCTCGCCGAGCATCTGCTGGCCTTGCGCGGCGCCCTCCGCGAATGACGGCGGCCCCGGGCCGCCGACAGCTCTCCGACGCGCTGTCCGTCGTCGGCCGCCCTCCGTTCGGGGGGCCCGTGGTCCGCTGGCGGCCTTCGTTGGCGATGCGGAACTGCTTCGCCAGCTCCACCACGGCCCGCCACTGGTCGTCGGTGAGGTGGTGGAAGTCGTCGGGCAGGGCGCGCACCCGGTAGGCCGGGCGGCTGATCTCGGCGAGCACGGCGTTGTAGTCCAGGTCCAGCGCTGCGCACAGCGGCCTGATCGTGTCGTAGCGCGAGTGCGACACCCGGCTCTTGAGCACGTTGTGGACGGTGCCCTCGGATACCGGGTCGCCGAGGTCCGCGGTGAGCCGCGCGAGCTGCTTGATGTTCACGCCGCGTCGGAGCATTGCCTCTCGGACGATCTCGCCCAGGCTCCGCTCCACGAGACGGGATTGTACGGGGCGTGGGTCATAGGGTGTCCACCCAGTGTCACCACCGGGTCGGAGGTCGACCGATGGACATCACTCGGTAGTGACCGGATCACCTCGATAACCACTCGCTGTCCACAATGCTCACCGGTTGCGATCATGCGACCGCGTCACCTAAGCTCAGTATTGGATTAATAAGTTGCGCCTCTTCTTCACCCCTCTTTCCCACCGATCAGGGTCGATCACCGGCCGCCGGATGACGACGCTGTGTCGATCTCGGCGAGCACACACGAGTGGACCCGTGAGTACGCGGCCCACGGCCGCAGCTCCCGTGGGGTCGCCGGCCGTCACGACACATGCCGAAGTGCTGTGCTGCACCGATGGCGGAGAACGGAGCTTTCATGAACGTGGCCGGCTGGATATGTGTCGGTGTCGTGGCGTGGTTCGTCGTCAGCTGCGTCGTCGGGCTCCTCGTCGGTGCGATCGTCCGATCGGCCGATGCCGAGCAGGCCGGGGAGGCGATGGCGCCCGACCGGCGACCAGGAATTCGAAATTCTCCGGCGACGACGGCAGTGGCTTCTCGTGCCCAATCGGAGAGCCGATCATCGGCGGTGCGGCCCGACATCGGGCCGACTTCGAGGTCCGGGCGATGATCGCGATCCCACCGGCAGTGAGCACCCTCCCGATGTACTCGGTCGATTCTGCCGTGGATGGCATCGGAGCCTCGACGGATGTCAACTCGGTGTCGATTCGCTCGAGATCGGCCCGAAAGTCAGCTCATCCGGTAGGCTCAATTTCTAGTTACTATCTTGTACTCGATGCTCCCGCCCTGGACCCGTGCGCATCGGTCATGACCTCCCGCGTGGTCGTCGTGACCGGTGATCGCCGGCACCGCGCCGGACCCCTTCGGGCCAGACGCGACAGGAGGACCCCGTGAGATCCAGAACCGGGCCGCCGCATCGTCACCTGCGCATCTCTGCGAGGCACATGACCAGTGGACGTGGTGGCCCTGGACTGCCGGTCGATGCCAGCACGTGCGGCGGTGGCCCTCCGACCCGCCGGGCACCCCGACGCGGACCTCCGACGGTCGGCCACCCAGTCGAGAGGAGTCGCGCGATGACCCACGCCTCGTCCCCGTCGCGCGATTCCCGCACCTGCGCGCACTGTTCCGCGTCGGAGCGCGTACTGGTCGAGGGCCTCCGCTCGGTACTCGCCGTGTCCTACGTACCCCTGACAGGCCTCGTGGCGGTGCTGGACACGACGACGTCGGCGTGGGTCCTGAGCCTCGACTCGGCCAGTTCCGCCGACGATCACTGTTGGGCCCTGCTCGACGTGCTCAAGATTCTGTCCTCGGGCGTGGAGGCCGCCGAGTCGGCCAGGAGCGTGCCGACCCGTTCGGAGCCGGAGCCGAGTTGAACCGCTCCTAGGTGCCCTGCCGTGAATGGTCGGAGTGTGCCGGATCCGATCCCGACGGAGAAGTGCTCTTGGGCCATTCCAGCCGCAGTCCCTGCAGAGCGTCGGACGGAGCGTCATCACTCCCCTCGCCGTGCCGCGTCTCGGCGACGGCTGCTCGGACCAGGGTCAGGATGGCGTCGCGCATTCGCTCCGACAGCCGCTCGGTCAGCGCCGGGAGCAGATGCGCCAGGTCCGTGCCTCGAGTACGGACGTCCAACCCGACACTCCGCGCGGCGGCAAGGACGACGGTGGTGATGTCGACCTCCAGCACCTCCGAGATGACCGACAACGATGACGGGTCCGGGAATTTGCGCTGCACCACGCCGGATCCCAGCTGCTGCCACCGTCCGCGGGTGAGGGCTCGGCCGGAAGCCCGCTCCAGGTCGCTGTAGGACCAGCCGCGTTCTTTCATGCCCGCGCGAACGAGATCGTGCAGCGGCAACGCACCGTGATTGTTCGCGGGTGGTTCGTCCTCAGACAATGCGCTTCTCACTCACAGTTGGCGTGGTATGACCCCGGTCATCTCTCACGCAGGGGCCCGGCGCGCATTATGCCTCGACAGCCCGCAGTGGATGAGCTCTCGGCGCCGGCGGGCGGACCGTCCCACGTCGATCGAGCCGCACGGGAGCCACCGGTCGGTGGATCTTCGCGTCGGGCCGGGCGCCGGGTTCCCGCCTCGCCTCGCCTCGCCTCGCCTCGCCTCGCCTCGCCTCGCCTCGAGACGCTGCGAGCTGCACGCGAACACTGCGCCGGCATGTCACCGACGGCCCGGTTGTCCAGCCACGTTTGCCACAAGTGATGAGCGCGCTTGACGACGCGTAGTGCAAGTCGCAGTGTCGCTGTTGTCAAGCGACAGGATTTGCCCTATCAGCGCGCCGGCCCCGATCGGCGATGAGGGAGCCCATGTGATGTATCGACCGATCCTCGCCACGCTCGCCGTGACCGGGATGATCTTGGGCGGCGTCGTCGGCGTCGCGTCGACGAACGAGACCCCATCGTCGAGTCTCGCTGCTCCACCCATCGACGTTCGAGCCGAGCCAGCGGCTGCGCCAGGAGTCGATCCCTTCGCTCCCCCAGGGCGCGGTGGCCCCGGAGCTGTGCTGGTCGCTCGAGCGGCCGGCGTCGTGTCGGGCAATACCCCCGGCCTCTACGGGGGCACCATGGAGAACGCCTGCGACAGCAGCTCGATGGTCGCTTTCCTGTACCAGAACCCCGACCGCGGCCGGGCGTTCGCCGCCGCCGAGGGCATCGCCCCCGCGGGGGTCGCGGACTACGTCGCCGGACTCACGCCGGTCACTCTTCGTTCCGACACAGCCGTGACGAACAACGGGTTCACCAACGGCTCGGCGACGCCGTTCCAGGCGGTCCTCCAGGCAGGCAGCGCCGTCTTGGTCGACAAGTTCGGCGTGCCCAGGGCCCGATGTGCCTGCGGCAATCCCCTCGAGTCGCCCCAGGGTGCAGGCGGACCGGCCAACTACACGGGCGACAGGTGGGCAGGGCTCTCCTCCGACCAGGTCAGTGAGATCAGCCCGTCCGCGACGCCGATCAACGAGTTCGAGCTCGTCACTCCGACCAATGGGACGATCGGACGTCCGACCGGCAGCCACGGCGATCACGACAACGGCGGCCACCACGGCGGCACGACGGGGACGACTGGCTCCACCGGCGGCACCACGGGAACGACCGGCGGCAGCACCGGCTCCACCGGCTCCACCGGCGGCAGCACCGGCTCCACCGGCTCCACCGGCGGCAGCACCGGAACGACCGGCTCCACCGGCTCCACCGGCTCCACCG
>JAVXWR010000871.1:0-4574 GCA_032230725.1 Actinomycetota bacterium | reverse complement strand
TCGTGGCGCACGGCCTGCCGGTCGGGCTGGGCTCCTACGTGCAGGCCGACCGTCGCCTCGACGCCCGGCTCGCCGGGGCGCTCATGGGCATCCAGGCCATGAAGGGCGTCGAGATCGGCGACGGGTTCACCACGGCACGTCGCCGCGGCTCCGCCGCGCACGACGAGATCGACCCCGCCGACGGCTCGGGGGTCGAGCGGGCGTCCAACCGCGCCGGCGGAATCGAGGGCGGCATGACCAACGGCGAGCCGTTGCGCGCCCGGGTGGCCATGAAGCCGATCTCGACGGTGCCCCGGGCGCTGCGCACCGTCGACCTCTCGACCGGCGAGGCCACGACCGCCCACCACCAGCGCTCGGACGTGTGCGCCGTGCCCGCGGCCGGGGTGGTGGCCGAGGCCCTGGTGGCTCTCGTGCTGGCCGACGCCGCGCTGGAGAAGTTCGGCGGGGACTCGCTGGCCGAGACCGCCCGCAACGCCGCTGCCTACCGTGCCGCAATCGACCCGCTGCGGGCGGTCGGGGTCCGGCCGGGCGAGCAGCCGTGAGCCCGGCCGTCGTGCTCGTCGGCCCGCCGGGGGCGGGCAAGACCACCGTCGGGCAGCTTCTCGCCGCGCGCTGGGGTGTGGAGTTCGCCGACACCGACGACCTCGTCGAGGCCCGCGTGGGCCGTGCCATCGCCGACATCTTCACCGGCGACGGCGAGCCCGTGTTCCGGGCGCTCGAGCGCGAGGCGGTGGCCGAGGCGCTCGCCTCCCACGCCGGGGTGCTCGCCCTCGGCGGGGGAGCGGTCCAGACCGAGGCGACCCGCGAGGCGCTGGCGGGCCATCCGGTCGTGCTGCTGACCGTCGGGCTCGCGGCCGGGGTGCGCCGCACCGGGCTCTCCACCGCCCGGCCGCTGCTCGCGGGGGTCAACCCGCGGGCGACGTTCGCCGCGCTGCTCGCCGAGCGGCTCCCGGTCTACCGCTCGGTCGCCGTGCACGAGATCGCCACTGACGACCGCCCGGCCGACGAGGTCGCCGACGCCGTGCACACCGCGGTGGCGGGCGCCCCCACGGCGGGCCACCGTGGCTGAGCCGACGACCGTCCGGGTCGCGTCCGGCAGCCCCTACGACGTCGTCGTCGGCCGCGGGATCACCGGCGCCGTCGCGGAGGCCCTCGCCGACGGCGGCGCGCTCGCCGGCGCGGGCCGCGTCGCGGTCCTGCACCAGCCCGCCGTCGAACCGGTGGCGCGCGGTGTGATGGACGGCCTGGAGGCCGCGGGCGCCGACGTCCATCCCGTCGAGCTGCCCGACGGCGAGGACGGCAAGGACCTCACCACGGCCGGGACCTGCTGGGACGCCCTCGGGCGGATGGGGCTCACGCGTTCCGACGCCGTCGTCGCCGTCGGCGGGGGAGCGGCTACCGACCTCGGCGGGTTCGTCGCGGCGGGCTGGATGCGCGGCGTGCGGGTGGTCCACGTCCCGACGACGCTGCTCGCGATGGTCGACGCCGCTGTCGGCGGGAAGACCGGGATCAACACCGGCGCCGGCAAGAACCTCGTCGGCGCCTTCCACGAACCCGCGGCGGTCATCGCCGACCTCGACACCCTCACCACGGTCGGCGCCGAGGAGATCGCGGCGGGCATGGCCGAGGTGGTCAAGACCGGGTTCATCGCGGACCCCGAGATCCTCGCCCTGGTCGAGGCCGACCCGAAGGCCGCGCTCGACCCGGCCGGGCCGGTCCTCGCGGAGCTCGTGATCCGGTCGGTGCGCGTGAAGGCCGAGGTCGTGGCCGCCGACCTGCGCGAGTCCCACCTGCGCGAGATCCTCAATTACGGGCACACCCTCGGGCACGCCGTGGAGCGTCGCGAGAGCTACCGCTGGCGCCACGGCGAGGCGGTCAGCGTCGGGCTCGTCTTCGCCGCCGAGCTCGCCCGCCGTGCCGGGCGGCTCGACGACGCCACCGCGGACCGCCACCGCGACGTCCTCGCCTCGGTCGGCCTGCCCACCCGCTACGAGGACGGCGCGCTCCCCGAGCTGATCGAGTACGTGCGGGTCGACAAGAAGAGTCGCGGCGCGCTGCTGCGCTTCGTCGTCCTCGACGGGCTCGCCCGGCCCGGCCGGCTGGAGGGCCCGAGCCGCGAGGACCTCGCCGCCGCCTACGGCGCGCTGACCGGCTGACCGGACGAATGCGGGCCGCCGCCGAGCGGGTAGGTCCGGACCATGCGACACCAGGAGTTCCTCAGCGGAGTGGCCACCCGCGCGGGCGAGCAGACCGACGACGTCCGCCTCGGGGCCACCGCCGCCCTCGCCGCCCTGTCCGAGCACCTGCCCACCGAGGACCGCGACGCCCTCGCCCGGGCCCTGCCGACCCTGCTCGAGCACGAGTCCGGGCTCGACGAGGCCGACCCCCACGACGCGGCCACCGACACGGCCGTCGTCGACGGCATCATCCGGCGGACGGGCTGGACCCCGGAGCGGGCGCACTACACGCTCGCCGCGGTCGTCGACCAGCTGACCGCCGAGGAGCCGGAGCTGGGACGGCGGGTCGCCCTGGTCCTGCCCGACGACATCGAGCCCGACGGCGGGCCCGCGCTACCGCCCGACGCGGCCTCCGGGGCCTCGCCGGGCCGGTCGCAGCCCCTGGGGGAGGACGGGGTCGACCGCGCCCTCTCCCGCCTCGTCGACTGGAGCGGGGACGTCACGGGCATCGAGCGCACGATCGCCCTGCCCGCCGAGCGGATCGACCTGGTCCTCGAGCGGGTGCACCGCGCCGAGCGCGAGCTCGCCCACCGGGTCCGCATCGTCGAGCGCACGCCCACGTCGTTGACCGTGCGCGCCCGCACCGAGAGCCTGCAGGTCGTAACCGAGCTCGACGTCGCCCTCGCGGAGCGCGTCGACGACGCCGTCGCGACCGTCGGTTCCGGCGGCTGATCCCGCTCCCGGGATCACCGGTCGCGCGTCAGGAGCTGGACCTGCGCGCGGCGCACACACTTCGGTGGACGACCGGCACGGTTCTCACCGGACCTGCGCGCGCCGCACACACTCCGGTCGACGACCGCCACGGTTGCCACCGGACCTGCGCGCGCCGCACACACATCGATCGACGACCGCCACGGTTCTCACCGGACCTGCGCGCGGCGCACACTCCGCCCCACGCGGTCACGTCCCGGACGTTCAGTGCCGGCCCGATGTGTGCGCCACGCGTAGATTCACGCAGAGGCCGACGGCCCCACCCCTCGAGTGTGTGCGCCGCGCGCAGGTCCCCAGAAGCGGGTCAGGCGGACGAGGGCCTCACCGCTCCGCTCCGGGCGTCAGGACTCCGGCGTCAGGACTCCGAGCGTCAGGACTCCGGCGTCACGGCCACGAGCGGCTCCGCGACCGGCTCGTCGGCGGCTTCGCGCCCTCCGACGCGGGCCGCGCCGACGCCGGCCGTCACCACCAGCACGATCCCCAGCACGCCGAGCGGCCTCGGGAGCTGACCGAGCACCACGACCCCGACGAGCAGGGCGATCGCGGGCTCCAGCGCCATCAGCGTGCCGAACGCGGCGGTGGTGAGACGACGCAGCGACAGCATCTCGAGCGCGAACGGCACCACGGGCAGCAACAGGCCCAGGCCGAGGCCGGCCAGCAGCACCGTCGGGGTCAGCGCCGGGACCAGCCCCGGCACCGTCACGCCCGCCACCATGGCGCTGACGACCCCGGCGACCGGCATCGAGACGGCGAGCCCCTGCAGACCGGTGACCTGGTCGCCGACCCGCTGGGTGAGCAGGATGTACCCCGCCCAGCAGCAGGCGGCCGCGAGCGCGAAGCCCAGGCCGACGGGGTCGACCCCGCCCCGCCACGGCTCGGTCAGCAGGACCACCCCCACCGCCGCGAGGACCGGCCACACCAGACCCCGCCCATGCCCGCGCAGCACCGCGACCCCGAGCGGCCCGAGGAACTCGAGGGCGCTCGCCGTCCCGAGCGGGATCCGCGCGACCGCGGCCATGAACAGCATCGTCAGGCCCGCCGTCACCACCCCGAGCAGGGCGGCCGCCCCCAGGCTCGACCGCGTGAACGACGAGGGCCGCGGCCGGACGATCACCAGCAGCAGCAGTCCCGCCCACACGAGCCGCAGTGCCGCCACGCCCTCGGGCGGCACCCGGGCGAACAGGTCCACCGAGGCGGCGAGGCCGAGCTGGACGCAGGACATGGAGCCGACGGCGAGCACCGCACCGGTGCGGGCAGGTGAGGGGGACACACGCCGCAGTCAACGCCGCGGAGAACGTCCTCGTCCACGTGAGAATCATGGACACACCGTTCACGAAGCGTGGACGATAGACCGGTGGACACGCGCCGCCTGCCCTACCTCGTCGAGCTCGCCCGGCTGGGCTCGATGCGCGCCGTCGCCGAGCGCCTGCAGACCTCGACGTCGTCGGTGTCCCAGCAGATCGCGGCGCTCGCGCGGGAGGCGGGGGCACCGCTCGTCGAGCCCGACGGTCGCCGGGTCCGGCTCACCCCGGCCGGGCGGCGGCTGGCCGACCACGCCCGGGAGATCCTCGCCGCCGTCGACGCCGCGCGCAACGACCTCGAGCCGCACGGCGAGCCGGCGGGCAC
>JAVXWR010000809.1:0-6447 GCA_032230725.1 Actinomycetota bacterium | reverse complement strand
ACCCACCTCGGACGCCGCCGCGGCGGCCCGCGCCGCGCGCGACGGCGACCTCGACACCGCCCTGCACCTCGCCGACACCGCCGTGGCGACCGAGGACCCGCGGGAACAGGTCGCGGGAGCCACGGTGCTCGCGGCGGTCCTCCCCCACCGGGGCCTGCTCGCCCGCAGCGCCGAGGTGCACCGCTGGCTCGCCGTCCGACGGGGCGGGGCCGCGCCGGGCGCGACCGTCGCGCTGCTCGGGACGGGCGCGCTCGCCGAGGGCAGGCAGGCGGCGTCGGGCACGTCGGGCGCGGGCGGACTCCCCGGCCTGCGCGACACCGCGGACACGCTGACCGCCCAGGGGCTGCTCGCCTCCGTCGAGGGCTCGGCCGGGACGGCACTGTCGCTGCTGGTCCGGGCGAGCACCGCCCTCGCCTCGGCCGCCGAGCACTCCCCGATGGGCGACTCCCCCGCCGCCCTCGGCGCCCTGCTCGCCCTGCACCGCGGGGAGCCCGAGCTCGCCGACCCGCTGCTCGACCTCGCCGTCGACGCCGACCTCGGCGGTCCCGCGCTGCGACGCCGCCACCTGCTGCTGCGCGGGTGGGCGGCCCTGATGCGCGACGACGAGGAGGCGGCACGCAAGGCGCTCGGGCTCGCCGCCGACCTGCCCGGCGCCGCCGAGCCCCGCGACGAGCTCGCGACCGTCGCGCTCGAGGTCGCCCTCGCCCGCCGGGCCGGTGAGACGCGCGGGCTGCTCGACCTCTGGTCGCGCGCCCGCCAGGCGCTGCTGCGCCACCCCGTCGACCTGTACTGCCTGCTGCCGGTGGGCGAGCTGGCCATCGTCGCCGCCCGGCTCGGCGAGACCCGCTGGGTCGAACCCCACCTCGCGGAGGCCACGGCGCTGCTCGACGCCCTGGGCCGGCCCGCGTCGTGGAGCACCTCCTGGCACTGGGCGGGCCTGCACGCGGCGATCACCGCGGGCGACCCGGCCACCGCCGCGACGCACGCCGACGCGCTCGAGGCCGCCGTCGCGGTCAACGACCGCGCCACCGCCCCCGCCCGGGCCGCCCGGGTCTGGCTCGCGGTGCTCGACGGGGTCGTCGACGCCGAGGAGGTCGCGCAGGCGGCCGCGGGGCTCCGGGCCGCCGGGCTCGGCTGGGACGGCACCCGCCTGGCCGGCGAGGCCGCCATCCGCACCACCGATCGCGGCGACTCGGCAGCCCTGCTCGCCTGCGCCCGGACGCTGCAGGCCGGGCGGGCCCCGATCGCACCCGCGGCACCGTCGTCGGCCCCGGAACCGGAGCGGGCACCGGGCGCCGACGCGCCCGCCCGGGCCGCCGCGACCGTCAGGGCCCGGCGCGCGGGGACCTCGCTCACCGAGCGCGAGCGCGACATCGCCGCACTCGTGCTCGAGGGGCTGACCTACCGCGAGATCGCGACCCGGCTGTTCCTCTCCGCCAAGACCGTGGAGCACCACGTCTCCCGGATCCGGCACCGCCTCGGGTCGGAGAGCCGCGCGGAGCTGTTCAGCGAGCTCCGCGTCCTGGTCGGTGCCTCCGGCTCGTGAACCGTCAGCCACCCAGGCGCACCGCCGACACCCCGCGGCTGGTCGGCAGGAACAGCGCGTTCCCGCTGTAGGCCGGCGTCGCGAAGCGGGTCGCGTCGCCGACCGCCACGTTCGCCCGCTGCGCCCCCGTCGCGGCGTCGAGCCCGATGAGGGCGCCGTCCTGCTGCAGCGACCACACCGTCGTCCCGACGATCAGCGGTGACCCCTGCACCTGCGACGGCGCCTTCCACCCCGGGGTCATCCGGCCGTCGGCGCCGACCCGGACCTGGAGCAGGCCCGACTGGCACGGCAGGTAGGCGACGGTGCCGCCGCCCTGCACCGGCGCGGCCGCCCCGCCGCCGTACGCCTCGCAGCCGGTGAGCTCGGCCTTCTGCCCGCCGACCCCGCCGAGGCCCGCGAGGTCGACGAGGAACACGCCGCCCGCCTTCCCCGCGGTGAGCGCGGTGTGAGTGCCCGGCAGCAGCACGGGTCCCATCGAGCCCAGGTCGGCGTCGACGGAGTTCTCGTCCGCCCAGCCGACCGGCGCGAACCCGTCGACGAGCGCCAGCCCGGACGTCAGGCGCAGCACCGAATCACTGTGGTCCCAGTCGCCGGAGGTGGCCTCACCGTTGCCGGTGGTGACGACGACGTCGCCGTTGGGCAGCGCCGCCGGCCCGGACGCGGCCCAGATCCCCGCTTCGCGGTTCGTGGGGACGATGAACGTGCGGGCCGGCCCGGAGCCGGTCGTCGGGAGCCCGACGACGCTGCCCCGGTACTGCCCGCAGTCGCCGTAGTTGCCGCCGTAGGGCACGTAGACGGACCCGCCGGAGACGAGCAGGGCGCCCCGCTGCAGGTGGGTGGCGGGGTCGACGCCGGGCACGTCGGCGTCGCGCCGGCTGCGGACCCCGCCCCCGTTCGGGTCGATCCCGTAGAGCCAGTGGTGCACGCCGGCCTCGGTGGTCGCGACGAACACCTGACCGCTGGTCGGGTCGAGGGCCGGTGAGCCCGTGACGCCGATCGGGTCGATGTTGCCGCAGGGCAGCGCGGAGCCGGGCACGGAGTCGGCGAGGTGGGTGCGCCAGCGGATCGCCCCGGTGACCGCGTCCAGGCCGTAGACCGAGCCGCCCTCGGTGGCCGCCACCACCTCGCCCGCGACGACGACGGGGCTGCCGTAGACCTGGCCGTCGAGCGGGGTCTGCCAGGCCAGCGCCGGTCCCGCCGGATCGGGGCCCGCGGCGACGTAGCCGGTGCGGGCGACGTCGCCGTGGTAGGTGGTCCAGTCCGCGCCGGGCCGTACGCCCCCGGTCGGGACCGGTGGCGCGGCCGGTCCCCCGGCCACCGGCGGCAGGACGAGACCCGCGCCCGACGCCGGCACCGACGGCGCCGGGTACGGCGCGACGGTGGCCGGAGGCGGCGCAGGCGGGGCCGACGACTCGGGCCCGCCGGGTCCGCCCGACCCGCCCGAGGAGCACCCCGCCAGCACCACGACCCCGACGACCACGGGCACGAGCCCGGCCGCCCATCGACTCCACCGTCCGCTCACGGCGGGGATCGTTCTCCCCTGCACGGGTCCGCGCATCCTGCATCTTCGTAGTCGCAGGTCACGCCCTGTCACCTGAGGTTCCCGACCTTGCCGGAAAACCGGGTCCCCAGGACCCGGCTTTCACGCACTACTCGGGACCACCATGGCCCTTACCAGCGCTTTCCTTCGCGTTCCTGCCGCGCCACCCGCAGCATCGCCGCGTGGGACGCCGCGTCGTGGAGGCAGTTGGTGACCACCCGTAGCACCAGGACCACGCCGGCCAATCGACCTGGCCGGTCGAGCCCGGCGTCGCCGGCCGCTCCCCACAGCACCGCGCTCAGCCGGAACCGCAGCACCGCGAGCTCGTCGTCCCGCTCCTCGTGCGGCACCAACGTCACGAGGACCGCCTGCAGGTGCGACGCCGTGGCCGACCGCTCGACGTGTCCCGCGTCCTCGAGCCGCCGCACCATCTTCGAGACCGCACTGCGATCGAGCCCCGTCCGGTCACCGAGGACGGCGCTGGTGAGAGGGCCGGAGCACCGCAGGACGTCCAGGCACACCAGTTCGGGCATGGTCAGCTCAAGCCGACGGGCCGTCTCGGCGCGCAGCCGGTGCGCGAGCGGGAGCACGTCGTCGAGGATGAGAGTCGCCAGCTCGTCCGCGATCGCACGCAGCACCACATCGCGCGCCGCCCGCTCGGGTCCCGTCACGCCGGCCAGCGTGACGGGACGGGCCGGCGGGCAGGTGCGGTTCCGAGAAACCTCAGACGTCGACCGAGGCCGCCTCCGGGTCCGCCGAGGCCCCGCGCACCGGCAGGTCCGCGAAGAACGACGGCGGCTCCACCCACGGGTCGGCGACGGTGCCGGCCTCGGCGTCGCGCACCGCCCGCCACACCCGGTCCGGGGTGAGCGGCATGTCGAGGTGGCGGATCCCGAGCGGGGCGAGCGCGTCGACGACGGCGTTCTGCACCGCAGGCGTCGACCCGACCGTGGCCGCCTCGCCGATGCCCTTGGCGCCGAGCGGGTTGTACGGCGTCTCGGTCTCGGTGCTCGACGCCTCGAGCGACGGGACCTCGACGGCCGTCGGCAGCAGGTAGGCCGCGACTGAGCCGGTCGTCGGGTTGCCGTCCTCGTCGTAGGAGAAGCCCTCCCACAGCGCCTGCGAGATGCCCTGGGCGAGCCCGCCGTGCTGCTGGCCGGCCACGAGCGTCGGGTTGAGCACCCGCCCGCAGTCGTCCACGGCGACGTGGCGCACCGGGACCACCCGGCCGGTGTCGAGGTCCACCTCGACGACCGAGACGTGCGCGCCGAACGGGTAGGTCGCGCCCGGCTGGGACTCGTCGCGGGCCTCGGCGAGCGACACGCCCTGCTCGTGCGCGGCCGCCGCGACCTCGCGCCACGTCAACGCGCGGTCGGGCACGCCGGCGATCCCCACGCGGCCGTCGTCGGTCACCACGACGTCGTCGGGCGAGGCCTCCAACGCCGACGCGACGACCTCGCGGGCCCGCGCCATCACGGTGTCCGCCGCGACCAGCACGCTCGAGCCGGCCAGCTGCAGCGACCGGGAGCCGCCCGTCCCGCCGCCGTGTGGCACCACCGCGGTGTCGGACTGCACGAAGCGCACCTGCTCCATCGGGATGCCGAGACGGTCGGCGACGATCATCGCGAACGACGTCGCGTGCCCCTGCCCGTGCCCGGAGGTCCCGACGGCGACGGTGGCGCCGCCGTCGTCGTCGACGCTCACCTTCCCGTACTCCTGCGCTGCGCCGCCGGCGGTGACCTCGACGTAGACCGCGAGGCCGATGCCGAGCGCGATCCGGTCGCCGCGGTCCCGACGACGGGCCTGCTCGGCCCGCAGCTCGTCGTACCCGGCGAGCTCGAGGGCCTTGTCCAGCGACTTCGCGTACTCGCCGGAGTCGTAGAGCGAGCCGGTGACCGTCGTCAGCGGGAAGTCCTCGGGGGCGAGGAAGTTGCGCCTGCGCAGCTCGGCCGGGTCGATCTCCAGCTCGACCGCGGCCATGTCCATGAGCCGCTCGAGCATCGCCGCGGCCTCGGGCCGGCCCGCGCCGCGGAAGGCGCCCATCGGCGTCGTCGTGGTGAGCGCGGCGGCCGCGTCGTAGGCGATCGTCGGGATGCGGTAGACGCCCTGGGCCATGTTGCGGGTCGGCCCGAGGGCGAGCGCCCCGCCGAAGCCGGCATAGGCCCCGGCGTCGCCGACGACCCGCGCGCGGAGCCCGACGATCGTGCCGTCGCGGCGCAGCCCGAGCTCCGCGTACTGCACCTGCCCGCGGCCGTGCGGCATCGCGGTGAGGTTCTCCGAGCGGGTCTCGGTCCAGGTCACCGGCCGCCCCAGCCGCCGCGCGGTCTCGATGACGACGGCGTGCTCCGGCGCGAGCCCGGCCTTGCCGCCGAACCCGCCGCCGACGTGCGGGGCCACGACGCGGACCCGCTCGGGCTCCCAGCCCCACTGCGTCGCGACCTGCCCGCGCAGCCCGTGCGGCATCTGCGTCGAGACGTGGACGGTGACGTCGTAGGGCTCGTCCGGGCCGCCGGGAGTGGCCGTCACCGAGTTGCCCTCCATCGGCGCGACGGCGAGGCGCTGGTTGACGATGCGGGCGCGGACGACGACGTCGGCGCCGTCGAGCGGGCGCACGTCGTCGGGGTCGCGCACGCCGCTCGCGAGGTTGGAGCCGAGCTCCTCGAACTGCAGCGGGGCACCGTCGGCGAGCGCGGCCTCGGCGTCGACGACGGCGGGCAGCGGGTCGTAGTCGACCTCGACGAGCTCGGCGGCATCGACCGCGTCGGCCTTCGTCGTCGCGACGACCGCCGCGACCATGTCACCGACGAACCGGACCTTCCCGCGGGCCAGCAGCGGCCGCGCGCAGGCGTCGTTGAGCACCATGAAGGGGCGGTGGTCGGGCAGGTCGGCGAGGTCGGCGCCGGTCAGGACGGCGACGACGCCGGACGCCTCGCGGGCCTTCGCGACGTCGACGGCCTCCAGGCGCGCGTGCGCCAGCGGGGACCGGACGAAGACCACGTGCAGCGCGCCCGGGGGCACGATGTTGTCGACGTAGGTGCCGTGACCGCGGATGAGCTCCGGGTCCTCGACGCGGCGGACGGACGTTCCGAGAATCGAACCAGGCACGGCGGCGACGCTAGGCCTTCGAGTGCACTCGAACGCAACTTCGCCTACGGCTCGTGCGTGCGTTTCCGTCCTCTGGCACGGAAACGCACGCACAGGACCGAAGGTCAGAGGATCGCCGGGAGGACCTCGGAGATCCCGCCGCACAGCACCACGGCGGCGACCCGGTCGTACGGCGTCGGCTCACCGTTGACGATGACGACCTCCGCGCCGGCCATCGCCGCGAGGTCGACCAGCCCGGCCGCGGGGTGCACGCCGA
>JAVXWR010000796.1:0-5201 GCA_032230725.1 Actinomycetota bacterium | reverse complement strand
CGCCGCATCGCGCGGACCCCGAAGACGAGGCCGCCGGTCGCGGCGGCCGCGAGGACCAGCGCGACGACGGGCAGGGACTGCCACAGGTACGAGAACCCGATCCAGAGCATCGCACCGAGCAGCGCGCCGACGACGAGCTGGCCCACGATGACGACCCACTCCTTCGCGGTGGGTCGCTCGTGGAGCTCGTCGTCGTCCTCGTCGTAGTCGTCGTACTCGTCGTCCAGGTCGGCGGCGGCGCCGAGCCCGGCGGGACCGTCGACACGGGTGTTCCGCGGGCCCGCGCTCTCCGGGCGCGCCAGCGACGACGCAGCGGTCGACGGCCCGCCGTCGTCGGGGCGCGGGGTGGACCGCGTGGGCGTGGCGCGCGTGGCGGCCGTCGCCGCGGGGACCGCCTGCCTCGGGGCCGCCTGCGTCGGGGCCGCCTGCGTCGGGGCGGCCTGCGTGGGCGCCCCCGAGACCGCGGGGGTCGCCTGGGTGGGCGCCGACGACGCGGCACCCGGTCCGGGCGACGACGGCTCCGGCGCGCGGGTGGGCGGCGGCGCGGAGGGCGTCGGGGGCGAGGCCGTGGTCGGGGGCGCCGGTGACCACCCGGGGGCCGACGGCGCGCCGTTGACCGGCACGGCGCTGGTCGGCTGCGGGCCGGAGCCGTGCGGCGGACCCGCCGGGCGCGGCACCCCGGCCGGCGCGGCGTAGCCCGTCGGGGCGTTCTGGTAGCCGTAGGGCTCGGCGTAGGTCTGACCCGAGGACGGAGGGGCGGCGTAGGGGTCGCTGTAGGCCTCGCGCCCGCGGTAGGACCGGTCGAGGTCGCTGTAGCTGCTCGCATAGGGCCCCGTGCCGTAGGACCCGGAGGGCTCGTAGGACGGCGTCCCGTAGGTGCCGTACGAGGACGCCCCGTAGGACGGCGGGTCGGGCGCGCGGTACCCGTCGTCGTATCCATGCGGGGCCGCGTAGTCCCCGTAGTGCCCGGGGTCCCCGCGGTGGCCCGGGTCCGCGGCGTAGCCGTACCCGTCGAAGCCGTAGGGGTCCGAGCCGTAGCCACCGTACGACCCCGTCCGGTACGACGACGACCCGTGCGGGTCGCCGTACGCGTCCCGCCCGTCGCCACCCCGGTCGGGCTCGGGGGCGTCGTAGGCCCCGTAGGGCGTGCCGTACGCGGCCCCGTAGGAATCCTCGGGCTCCGGGGCGGGTTCGGGACGCGACGGGGCCCGCGACTCGGCACCGTAGGCGGCCAACAGCTCCGCCACGCTGCGCTGGGAGCCCCGACGGGGCTGGCCGTCCGTCATCCGTTCCACCGTGCCGTGGCGGAGGCCGGTCGTCCAGTCGCGGTGGGCCGGACGGTGGCGTACGTCCCGTCAGCGGCGAACGGACCGTGGTCCAGGGGCACCTGGTCGAGTCGGCCGAGGATGACGCCTTCACGCAGGGCCCACGGGCAGACCTCGACCTCCTCGAGTGCGAGGGCGTCCATCGTGGCGCGCGCGACGATCGCCCCCGCCACGAGCTGGTGGGCGCGCGAGGCGCTGACGCCCTCCAGCTCCGCGAGGTCGGTCGAGCTCATCCGGCTGATGAAGGCCACCACCTGCCGCAGGCCGGCCGCGGTGAGGCGGCGACGCACCCGCGGTCCGGCGCTGCGCGGGGCCGCGCCGGTCAGCCGGGCCAGGGAACGGAAGGTCTTCGAGGTCACGATCGCGCGGTCGGGCGGCCCGCCGTCGAGCAGCGCCGCGGCGGCGGGGGCGACCGTGTCGTGCACGTACTCGGCGAGCGCGCGGGTCTCCTTGCGCTCGGGCGGGTCGGAGGCGAACCAGTCGCGGGTCAGGCGGCCGGCGCCGAGGGGCAGGGAGAGGGCGACGTCGGGCGCCTCGTCGCGCCCGACCGCCATCTCCAGCGAGCCGCCGCCGATGTCGAGCGAGAGGAGCCTGCCGGCCGACCACCCGAACCAGCGGCGTACGGCGAGGAAGGTCAGCGCGGCCTCGTCGGGGCCGGAGAGGACCTGCAGGTCGACGCCGGTCTCGTCGCGGACCCGCGCAAGGACGGCGTCGGAGTTCGTGGCGTCACGGACCGCGGACGTCGCGAAGGCGAGGAGGTCGTCGCAGGCCAGCGCCCGGGCCTCGCGGCGGGCCTCGGCGACCGCGGAGACCAGCGCATCGGCGCCCTTGCGCCCCAGGAGGCCCTCGCTGACGTGCTCGGCGAGGCGCAATGAGGTCTTGGTCGAGGACTGGGCCGTCGGGTGCGCGCCACGGTGGGCGTCGACCACCAGCAGATGGACGGTGTTCGACCCCACGTCGAGGACCCCGAGTCGCACGGTGAGCAGCCTAGACGTCGACGTGGGTCACCCGACGGGGGCTCACGCGTCCAGCTTGTAGCCGAGGCCGCGCACCGTCAGCAGGTGCCGCGGCTGGGACGGTTCGGGCTCGAGCTTGGCCCGCAGCCGCTTGATGTGGACGTCGAGGGTCTTGGTGTCGCCGACGTAGTCCGCACCCCACACCCGGTCGATGAGCTGGGCACGGGTGAGCACGCGCCCGACGTTGCGCATCAGGTACTCGAGCAGGTCGAACTCCTTGAGCGGCAGCGCGACCTCGCTCGATCCGGCGCTGCCCTCGACGGTGACGACGTGGCGCCCGACGTCCATGCGGACCGGGCCGGCCTCGAGCACCTGGCGCTCACCGGCGGGCGTCGTCGCCGACTCGGCGCCGTCGCCCTCCTGGCCACGGCGCAGCACGGCGCGCACCCGGGCGATGAGCTCCCGGGCCGAGTAGGGCTTGGTGACGTAGTCGTCGGCGCCGAGCTCGAGCCCGACCACCTTGTCGATCTCCGCGTCGCGGGCGGTCACCATGATCACCGGTACCGAGGAGCGCTGGCGCAGCGCCTTGCAGACGTCGGTGCCGCTCATCCCCGGCAGCATGAGGTCGAGCAGCACGATGTCGGCGCCGTGCCGCTCGAAGTCCTCGAGGGCGGCGGCGCCGGTGCCGGCGACGCTCGCCTCGAACCCCTCCTTGCGCAGGAGGTACGCGAGTGGGTCGGCGAAGGACTCCTCGTCCTCCACGATCAGCACGCGGGTCATGGTCACCTCGGCTCGTCGGGCCCGACGCTCACGGAGGTCGGGGTGCGTGGTGGTGGCGCTGCGGGTTCCGCGTGGTCACGGGTGGTGGGAGGGGCGGGGACGGTGGCGCGGTCGTGGACGCCGACCGGCGACGTGGCCGCGCGACGGTGCTCGGGGGTCCGGTGCTCGGGGGTCCGGTGCTCGGCGGGCCGGTGTGCGCCGCGGTGCGCCGCGTCGCCCGGGGCCGCCGGCGGCGCGCCCGACGTGGGGCCGTGCCCCTCGTCGTCGGGATCCTCCGCGGGCACGGGCAGCCGCAGGGTGAAGGTGGAGCCAACGCCGGGCTCGCTCCACACCCGCACGTCGCCCCCGTGGTTGGCGGCCACGTGCTTGACGATCGCGAGTCCGAGCCCGGTGCCACCGGTGGCACGCGAACGCGCCGGGTCGACGCGGAAGAAGCGCTCGAACACCCGCTCCTGGTGCTCGGGGGCGATGCCGATGCCGCGGTCGGTCACCGAGATCTCGATGCCGTCCGCCCCGTCGGCCCCGCGGACCCGGCGGCGTCGCACCGATACCGAGGACCCGCTCGGTGAGTAGGCGACGGCGTTCTCCAGCAGGTTCGCCAGCGCGGTGACCAGCAGCGTCGAGCTCCCGGCCACCTCGAGCCCGCTCGGGGCGTCGAGGGCGAGGTCGGTGCCGGCGGTCTCGGCAGAGACGCGGACGCGGGCGACGGCCCGCGAGATCACGTCGTCGACGTCGACCGGGTCGAGCGCGGGCAGCGGCTCCGCGCCCTGCAGGCGGGACAGCTCGATGAGCTCGGTGACGAGAGCCCCCATCCGCCGGGACTCGTGGAGGATCTTCGTCGCGAACCGGGTGACCTCCTCCGGGTCGTCGGCGTCGAGGACCGCCTCCGCGAGCACGCCCATCGCGCCCACCGGCGTCTTGAGCTCGTGGCCCACGTTGGCCACGAAGTCGCGCCGCACGGCCTCGAGGCGGACCGCGGCGGAGGTGTCCGAGGCCTCCACCACCACGAAGCCGTCCCCGAGCGGGCCGAGCCGCGCGATCACCGACTGCGGCGTCCGGCGCGCCGACGAGGACGGGGAGAGGTCGATCTCGGCGCTGCCGCCGGTCTCCGACACCCGTGCGGCGGCCTCCGCCACGCGGTTCTCCGGGCGGGCGCCGACGACCGCGCCGAGCACCTCGGCGCGGTCGTTGGACAGCACGACGTCACCGAAGCGGTTGATGACGGCGAGCCCGGCGTGGGAGCGGCGCACGATCCGGGCGAGGAGCTCGGCCACCGTGGGTCCGGCCGCGACGACCGTGGCCCGCTTCTCGCGCGCCTTCCAGTGCACCCCGGCGGCGCCGACGACGACACCGAGGACCGCCGCGAGCACAACGGCCAGGACGGTCACGTACGCCGGGACGGCCACACCGCGATGGTATGGGTGTCACCCCGGTTTCCACCTGCGTCGGACCGCCGTTGGTGACCCGTCCAACCCCCGAGCGGCTGACTGTTGGCGACCCGTTCAGGTGGCGTTCACCGCCGCGGGCCGTCACCGGGCCCTAGCGGCCCTGGTTGGCCACCGCCGCGATCGCGTCCTGCGCGGCCTCGGGGTCGAGGTAGGTGCCCCCCGGGTTGGTCGGGGTGAGGTCGTCCCCGGACTCGGTGAGGTCGTAGCGCAGCGGGATGCCCGTCGGGATGTTGAGGCCGGAGATGGTCTCGTCGTCGACGCCGTCGAGGTGCTTGACGACGGCGCGCAGCGAGTTGCCGTGCGCGGCGACGAGCACGGTCCGCCCGGCGCGCAGGTCCGGCACGACGGCCTCCTGCCAGTACGGCAGCAGCCGCTCGAGGACGTCCTTGAGGCACTCCGTGCGGGGGAGGTCCTCGCCCAGGTCGGCGTAGCGCGGGTCCCCGGTCTGGGCGTACTCGTCGTCGGGGTCGATGGGCGGGGGCGGGGTGTCGTACGAGCGGCGCCAGATCTGGAACTGCTCCTCGCCGTAGGTCTCCATCGTCTGCTTCTTGTCCTTGCCCTGCAGGGCGCCGTAGTGCCGCTCGTTGAGCCGCCAGTCGCGGCGCACCGGGATCCAGTGCCGGTCACAGGTGTCGAGCGCGATCTGGGCGGTGGCGATGGCACGGCGCAGCAGCGAGGTGTGCAGGACGTCG
>JAVXWR010000782.1:0-2650 GCA_032230725.1 Actinomycetota bacterium | reverse complement strand
GTGTGCAGGGTGACCTTCCCGGCCTGGGCCAGGACCATCAGCTCGGCGAGGTCGTTGTAGGTGCCGACGATGTTGCCGATGACGTTCTTCTCCCCGGCCACGAAGTCCAGCGTCGGGGCCCGGAACTCCCCGCCGTAGCCGAGCACGAAGTCGTAGCCCGCCGGGCCCGTCATCGCCCAGCCGTCGAGCTCGGCGCCCTGCTCGGCGACGAAGTCGAAGACGACCGTGGCGCCGCCGCCGGTCAGGTCGGTGACCGCCTCGACGTGGTTGCCGTCGGCGACCACGGTCTCGTCGGCGCCGATGGACTTGGCGAGCTCGAGGGCGGCCGGGTTCCGGTCCACCGCGATGATCTTCGTGGCGGTGAGCGCCGCGAGGGCCTGCACCGCGATGTGCCCGAGCCCGCCGACGCCCTGCACCACCGCGGTGGTGCCCGGGTACAGGTACGGGACGGACTTGCGGACCGCGTGGTAGGCGGTAATCCCCGCGTCGGCCAGGGCGGCGACGTCGGCGGGGTTGGTGTCGGCGTTGAGCTTCACGCACGCCCGGGCGGTGGTGCGCAGGTACTCCGCCATCCCCCCGTCGTTGTTGGACAGGCCCGGGAAGAACGCGTCCCCGGTGCACTGCATGTCCCGCCCGGCCCGGCAGGCCAGGCACAGCCCGCACGAGGGCTGCGGGTGCAGGATCACGGTGTCCCCGACCGCGACGTTGGTGACCGCGTCCCCGATCTCGTGGACCCAGCCGGCGTTCTCGTGCCCGATCACGTAGGGCAGCGTCGGGTTCTGGATGTCGGCCCAGTCCCCGTTCACGATGTGCAGATCGGTCCGGCACACCCCGGCGCCACCGATCTTGATGATCACGTCCAGCGGACCTGCGAGCTTGGGCTCCGGGATGTCGTCCAACGACGGGTCCGACTTGTATTCGTGCACACGCACGGCTTTCACGCTCGTGCTCCTCTCCGTCGCAACATTGGGTCGGCTCAGGGCGTGCGCTCAGCCCATCGAGGGGCCGAGGCCGAGCGACTGAGGCGTGCTGGAGTCCGGCGAGGGCTGGGGGATGCCTTCGTCGAGCGGGCCGTACTCGGTCATGAGCGCCTTGTTCCAGGGCGTCTGCTCCTCGGCCACCAGCGAGTTGGTGGTGAGGATCAACCCGGCGACCGAGGCGCCGTTCTGCAGGGCCGACCGCACGACGCGCAGCGGGTCGATGATCCCGAGCTCGAGCATGTTGCCGAAGCGGCCTTCGAGGGCGTCGAAACCCTCGTCGACGCCCAGGTCGCGGAGCCGCTTCACCACGTCGTGACCGTCGTAGCCGGCGTTGCTCGCGATGAGGTGCACCGGTTCGGGCAGCGCGGCGCGCACGATCTCGGCGCCGGTGCGGTAGTCGCCGGAGAGCTCGAGGCCGTCGTCCAGCGCCTGCTCGGCGTGCAGCAGGGCCGCACCGCCCCCGGCGACGATCCCCTCGGCCATCGCCGCGCGGGTCGCCTGCAGCGAGTCGTCGACGCGGTGGCGGATCTCCTTGAGCTCGGCGTTCGTCGGCGCGCCGACCTGGAGGATGGCGGCCCTGCCGGACAGCCGCGCGATTCGCTCGGAGAACCAGTCCTCGTCGGTGCCGATCGTGGCGCGGTCCATCTCGGTGCGCAGCTGCGCCACCCGCGTCTCGCGGGCGCTCGGGTCGCCCCCGCCGCCGATGATCACGGTGTGCTCGCTGGTCGCGCGGACCTGGCGGGCGCGGCCGAGGTGCTCGACGCCCATCTGCTCGAGCGCGAACGCCGAGGCCTTGGACTGGACCCGGCCGCCGCAGAGCGCCGCCATGTCCTCGAGGAGGTGGACGCGCTTCTCGCCGAAGCCGGGCGCCTGGATGCAGGTGACCTTGAGGTGCCCGTTGACGTGGTTGTGCACGAGCATCTGGAGGGCGGAGCCATCGACCTTCTCGGCGATGATCACCAGCGGCCGCGGGTCCCGCATGATCTTCTCGAGGACCGGCATGACCGTCCGGACGTCGGTGATCTTCTCGGCGCAGAACAGCAGGTACGGGTCGTCGAGGACGGCGAGCATCGAGCCCGGGTCGGTGACGAGGTAGGGCGAGACGTAGCCGTTGTCGAACTCGAAGTCCTCGACGAAGTTGACCTGCAGGCCGTGGAGCGGGCCGTCGTCGACGGTGATCACGCCGTCGTCCCCGACGGTGTGGAGGGTCTGCGCGACGACGCGTCCGATCGTCTCGTCGTCGTTGGCGGAGATCGACGCGACGCGGGAGAGCGCCTCCACGTCCTCCACGGGGTGCGCGACCGTCGAGAGGTGGTCGACGACCTTGCCGACCGCGAGGTCGATGCCGCGCTTGACCAGGACGGGGTTGCCGCCGGAGCCGATCGCGCGCAGGCCCTCCCGGACGATCGCCTGGGCGATCACGGTGGCCGTGGTGGTGCCGTCACCCACGACGTCGTTGGTCTTGACCGCGGCTTCCTTCAGGACCTGCGCGCCCATGTTCTCGAACGGGTCGCGCAGGTAGATCTCCCGCGCGATCGTCACGCCGTCGTTGGTCACCTCGGGCGTGCCGGTGATCTTCTCGAGGATGACGTTGCGCCCCTTGGGGCCCAGGGTCGACTTGACCGCCTCGGCGAGCTGGTCCACCCCCGCCTGCAGGGCCTGACGGGCAT
>JAVXWR010000771.1:0-3436 GCA_032230725.1 Actinomycetota bacterium | reverse complement strand
GCGACGCCCGCACCCGCGCCAGCGAGCAGTACCGGTTCGTGCTCCGCCGCGACGTCCACGACGACCCCGACGACACCAAGATCGTGAAGGCGGTCCGTGTCGTCTTCATGGAGTCGCACCGCGACGGAAGCCGGTGGACGACGACGCTGCGGGCCTGGTCGGGCGGCAGCTGCACCGGCGAGGGCGCGAAGGCGTGGGTGTGGGTGGACGTCGACGGCGACGCCCGCGACGTCACCGAGCCGCTGTTCGCGAAGCCGCCGGCGTTCATCGCGGACCTGCTGACGACGACGGCGGCCGCCCACGGCGGGGTGTCGCTGCTGCCGCGGTCGGTCCGCCACCACGGGGAGGAGGGGGCCGAGGAGGTCGCCGACCTGCTCACCCTCACCGACCGCACCGTGCCCGTCGTCGTGTTCGGCGGGCTCGGGGCGGACGCCGACGAGCGCGCGGTGCAGGTGTTCGACGCGGCGGTGCAGCGCACGACGCGCGACGTCGCGGGCCTCGCGACGGTGGCCGTCGTCGACGCCTCCGGGCTCGACACGCTCGACGCCGCCGTGGGGCCGGGGTTCGGGGTGCACCCCGGCGCGATGCGGGTCTACCTCCCGGCGCTCGATCCGGCGGGCGACGCGACCGCGCGGCACCTCGAGATCCGTGCCGAGCGCTTCAAGGACCGCCCGGCGCTCGCGGGGCGGATCGCGGTCAACCAGCTCGCCCCGGTGTCGAGCATGCGCCGCGCTCCTGACAGCTGGGACCGCGCCGCGGAGCGCCTCGACGACCTGACGCCCGGCGGCATGGTGGAGAAGGTCGCCCGGGAGGCGGCCCGCATCACCGACCTCGAGTCGGAGCTCGTCGGGGAGCGCCGCGTCGCGGAGGAGGTGCTCGAGGAGTTCGGCGACCTGCAGCACGAGGTCACCGACCTGCGCGACCGCCTCGCCGCGGCCACCGCCGAGCTCGCCCGCCTGCGCGGCGAGCACACGGTGGAGGGCCGTGAGGACGTCGACCTCGCGCCCCGGCACGCCCGCGACTGCAGCGACGCGGCCGCACTCGCCCGCAAGCACCTCGGCGTCCACCTGGAGTTCCCGACGGAGGCCGGGGTCGACCTGGAGCTGCTCGACCGGCAGGCGGCCGGGCCGGCCTGGGGCGAGCAGGCGTGGCGCGCGCTGCGGGCGCTGGCGTTCTACTCGCGGGCCCGCTCGCGCGACGACTACGACGGCGACTTCTTCGCGTGGTGCTGGAACTCCCGGCACCCGATGGCGTGGCCGGCGAACCCCCGCAAGCTCGCGATGAGGGAGTCGAAGACGGTCATGGACCGCTGGCCCGGGACGCGGACGTTCCCGGTGGACGGTGAGGAACAGGTGGTGCAGTCCCACATCAAGATCTCGTCGGCCGGGATGGCACCGCGGATCTACTTCACGTGGGTGGAGCGCACCGGCAAGGTGCACGTGGCCTACTTCGGCCGACACCTGCGCAACACGATGAGCTGACGCATGTGAACGGATTTCGACGCTCTGACGACCGATTCCATTCACATGGGTGCGCCCGATGAGCGCGTGGCCGTTGTGGTGCAGCGCCCTGCTGCTGGTCGTCGGCGTGCCGGTGGTGGCGGTCGCGGCGCAGCAGGCCCTGCGGCGTCGCTGGTCGGTGCTGCGCGAGGGCGACCACAACGAGGTCGCGGGATTCCTCATCGCGATCGTCGGGGTAATCTACGCGGTGCTGCTCGCGTTCGTCGTCATCGTCAGCTGGGAGCAGTTCAGCCGCGCGGCGGACACGGTCGGCCAGGAGGCCAGCGCCCTGCGCACGATCGAGCGCACCGCCGCCGCGTTCCCGCCCGATTCCCACGCGCGGATCCGCGCCGACGTCGTGGGCTACGCGCGCACCGTCGTCGACCTGGAGTGGCCGGCGATGGCCCGCGGCGAGTCGGGTGCCCCCGCGGTGGGCGCGACGCTGGACCGGCTCTCGGTCGACATCGAGGCGCTGCCCGCCGACACCCCGTCGCGCGCCGAGTTCGTCGGCGCCGAGGCCGAGCGGTTCAACGACCTCGTGACCGCCCGCTCCTCCCGGCTGGACTTCGTGACGGGCGGCCTGCCGGGGGTGCTCTGGGCGGCGCTGATCGTGGGCGCGGTCGTGACGATCGGCTTCTCGATGATCTTCGCGCTGACCAGCCCGGTGCTGCAGCTGCTGATGACGGGCAGCATCGCGGTGCTGATCGGCATCCTGCTGTTCGTGGCGGTGTCGATCGACCACCCGTTCGTCGGCGACGTCGCGGTGACGCCGGGCTCGCTCGAGCGGGTGCTCGCCGACTTTCCGAGCCCGCCGGCCTGACGCGCACGCCACCTCGCTACCTTCCGGCGATCAACTGATCAGTGCTCGAGGGGGCGGCGTGGAGACGGTCGACTGGGGCACGGAGTGGATCACGAGCCCGCTGTGGATCCTCGGGGTGTGGGTCGCGACGGTGATCGTGCTCGGGATCGTCGTCGTGCTCCTGATCCGCCTCACGACGTGGGGCCGGCAGTTCTGGCGCCTCGCCGGTCCGTTCGTCCGCCCGCGGCGCGGGGAGCGGGCGACCTTGCGGCCGACGGTGTTCATCCTGGTGCTGCTGCTGCTCGTGGTGCTGTCGGTGCGCATCAACCTGCTGCTGTCCTACAACACGAACGATCTCTACAACGCGCTGCAGAACCTCGACTCCGCCGCGTTCTGGCGGGCGCTCGGCATCTTCGCGGTGCTCGCAGTGATCTCGGTGGCCGAGTCGCTCGTGACCTACTACATCGGCCAGTCGTTCGTGATCCGGCTCTGGGAGGACCTCAACGGCCGCTTCCTCGGCGACTGGCTCGGCGACCGGGTCTACCACCGGTCCCGCTTCTCGGCGACGCAGGTCGACAACCCCGACCAGCGCATCCAGGAGGACATCACGTCCTTCGCGCAGACCTCCTACTCGCTCTCGATCGGCCCGAGCGGCGCGGTGAGCGCGCTGGTGACGATCCCGTCGTTCACCATCGTGCTCTGGGAGCTCTCGGGTCCTCTCTCGGTGTTCGGTCTCGAGATCCCCCGCGCGATGACGTTCATCGCCTTCGTCTACGTCATCCTCGCGACGGTGTTCGCGTTCCGGATCGGCAAGCCGCTGGTCCGGCTCAACTTCCTCAACGAGGGCCTCGAGGCGTTCTACCGCTACGGGCTCGTCCGGGTGCGCGACAACGCCGAGAACATCGCCTTCTCCCGGGGCGAGCCGGTCGAGCGCCGGACCCTCGACGGCCGGTTCGCCGACGTCATCGCGAACTACTGGCGCATCGTGATCCGGACGCTGAAGTTCCAGGGTTTCAACCTCGGCGTCTCCCAGGTCTCCGTGGTGTTCCCGATCATCATCCAGGCGCCCCGGTTCTTCGCCCGGGCGATCAGCCTCGGGGACGTCCAGCAGACCGCGCAGGCGTTCGGCCAGGTCACC
>JAVXWR010000755.1:0-2838 GCA_032230725.1 Actinomycetota bacterium | reverse complement strand
GTCGCCGTTCTCGACCAGCCCGATCGCGCCGCCGTGCGCGGCCTCGGGGGAGATGTGCCCGACGCTGATGCCCGACGAGCCGCCCGAGAACCGCCCGTCGGTGATCAGCGCGCACACCGCGCCCAGGCCGGCCCCCTTGAGGAACGCCGTCGGGTGCAGCATCTCCTGCATGCCCGGCCCGCCCGCGGGGCCCTCGTAGCGCACGACGACGACGTCGCCGGGCTGCACCTCGCGCTTGAGGATGATCGAGACCGCCGCCTCCTGGGAGTCGACGACGCGTGCCGGCCCCTGGAAGTGCCGCCCGTCCTCGGGCAGGCCGGCGCTCTTGATCACGGCGCCCTCGGTGGACAGGTTGCCGGTGAGGACGGCGAGGCCCCCGTCGGCGGAGAAGGCGTGCGCGACGTCGTGGATGCACCCGGTCGCCGCGTCGGTGTCGAGCGAGCTCCAGCGGTTGGACGTCGAGAACGGCTCGGTGGTCCGGACGCCGCCCGGGGCCGCGTGGAAGAGCTCGACCGCATCCGCTGACGGCTGCGCGCCGCGGATGTCCCAGTGTCCCAGCCAGGCCTCGAGCGAGTCGGCGTGGACGGCGTGGACGTCGCGGTGGAGCAGCCCGGCGCGGTCGAGCTCGCCGAGGATCGCGGGGATGCCACCGGCGCGGTGGACGTCCTCCATGTGGAAGTTCGAGTTCGGCGCGACCTTGCTGACGCACGGCACCCGCCGACTGACCGCGTCGATGTCGGCGAGGGTGAAGTCCAGGCCCGCCTCGTGAGCGGCCGCGAGGATGTGCAGCACGGTGTTCGTGGAGCCGCCCATCGCGACGTCGAGGGCCATCGCGTTCTCGAAGGCGTGCCGGTTCGCCACCTGCCGGGGCAGGGCCGCCTCGTCGTCGCCCTCGTACCAGCGGCGCGCCAGCTCGACGACGGTGCGTCCGGCCCGCTCGAACAGCGCCTTGCGGGCGACGTGCGTCGCGAGGGTGGAGCCGTTGCCGGGCAGGGAGAGCCCGAGCGCCTCGGTGAGGCAGTTCATCGAGTTCGCCGTGAACATCCCCGAGCAGGACCCGCAGGTCGGGCAGGCGGACCGCTCGACCTCGGTGAGGCCCTCGTCGTCGACCTCGCTGGACGCGCTGGCCGAGATCGCGGTGATCAGGTCGGTCGGGGCCTGCGCGACGCCCCCGACGACGACCGCCTTGCCCGCCTCCATCGGTCCGCCGGAGACGAACACCGTCGGGATGTTCAGCCGCAGGGCCGCGTTCAGCATGCCGGGCGTGATCTTGTCGCAGTTCGAGATGCAGACCAGGGCATCGACGGCGTGGCCCTGGACCATGTGCTCGACGGAGTCCGCGATGACCTCGCGGCTCGGCAGCGAGTGCAGCATGCCGCCGTGGCCCATGGCGATGCCGTCGTCGACGGCGATGGTGTGGAACTCGCGCGCGACGCCGCCCGCCTCGCGCACCGCCGCCGCCACCAGCTCGCCCATCTCCTTGAGGTGCACGTGGCCGGGCACGAACTGCGTGTAGGAGTTCGCGATGGCCACGAGCGGGCGGCCGAAGTCGTCGTCGGTCATGCCGGTGGCCCGCCACAGGGCACGGGCGCCGGCGGCGTTGCGGCCCTGAGTGGTGACGCGGGAACGGAGCGGCGGCACGGCAATTCCTCCTGGAGGGGGCGAGGCGGGAGCCGCGGAGATCGCGGGGCCCCGAGGGAGGTTACGCCCGGCCGCGGGTGTCGTTCCGGGTGTTCGCCTCGATGATCAGGGGCACACGGGGCGGGTCGGAGAGACGCTCTGCCTGCCTCACGTGCCCGTCGACGGGGTGGTGGGGCCGGAGCCGTGGTCGGCGTCGGTGGCCCCGGTGTCCGCGACCGGCTCCGTGTCGTCGGTGGACTCCTGACGCTCCCGGAGCCGGCCGACGCGCATGCGGGCGGCCTCCAGCTCGCGGGCGTGCTCCGCGGCTGCCTCGGCCTCGGCGGGGCTCGGCGCGCTGACCCGGCCACCGCTGGCCTCACCGACCCGCCCGAGGTCGCGGATGCGCACCCCCCGCAGCTCGAGGTCGGCGCCTTCCTGCGGCACCGCCCGTACCCATCCACGCTCGACCAGGCGCAGCCTCGCCACCTCCGACCACGCCATCGATCGCGTCCCCAGCAGCCGCCGCACGTGCAGGCCCTCGGTGTCGACCCGGGTGCGGGACCGCACGACCCATGCGGCGCCCGCGAGGGGTATCAGGAAGAGCAGGAACCACGGCCCGCCCTGGAAGGCGATCGGCGACAGGCAGAGCGCGAGGAAGCCGAGCGCGACGAGCGAGACCGTCGGGACCGCTCGGAAGGTGGCCGGACCCGGGGCGGTGTCGCCCCGCTGGTCGTCCGGCCCGTCCGTCGCGGCCACGGCCGTTCCCCGCTCGTCGGTCACCTCCGCGATGGTGCCAGCCGTGCACCTGACCGGCCGGACGGCGCGGGGTGTGAGTGCCGTCAGAAGGGTGGCTCGTCGGGGAAGCGGTCGTCGGGCTGTGGCTCTGCCTCCGTCTCGGGGTCGGGGTCGTCGTTGCGGTTCCCGGCGCGGTCGCGGGCGCGTTGTCGTAGGCGTGCGGCGGTGTCGAGCGCGGCGTGGGTGAGGTAGCCGTGTTGGTTGCGTCTCGGGCTGCCGGGTGGGTGGGCTGGTGGCGGGACTGGGTCGAGGGTGAGGGCGGGGAGCTCGTCGTGGTCGCTGTCGGTGCGGGGGATGGGGTCGGGTCCGGGGTGGTAGGGCTCGGGTTCTTTGGTGTGGACCCGGCCGGTGGGGGCGGTCCAGGCGAAGCGGCCGGCGTGGGTTTGGGTCACCGTCCAGCCGGTGGCGGGGTGGTGTTTGAAG
>JAVXWR010000754.1:0-6198 GCA_032230725.1 Actinomycetota bacterium | reverse complement strand
CGCGCGACCGGCATCGTCGACGAGGCCCTCGCCGTGCTCGCCGCGGTCGGCTGCCCGACGGTCGTCGTCGACGACATCCCCGGGAACCCGACCGTGCCCGCCGTGGAGGCGGGCGCCGCCGTCGTCGCCGGGGCCTTCCCGGGCACGCGGCCGGTCGTCGTGGCCCTCGGCGGCGGGTCCGCGCTGGACGCCGCCAAGGGCATGGCCCGACTCGCCGCCAGTTCCTCCGGGCCCGGGCTGCCGCTGGTCGCGGTCCCGACCACGGCGGGTACGGGCGCCGAGACCAACGGGTTCGGCGTGCTCGAGGACCCTGCACGACGGTGCAAGGTCTACTGCGGGGACGCGTCCACCACCCCGCGGATCGCCGTCCTCGACCCGCTGCTCACCCACGGCCTCCCGGCGGGACCGACGGCGGCGACCGGCGTGGACGCGCTGGTCCACGCCGTGGAGTCGCTGGTCAGCCGGGGACGCAGCCCCGTCTCGGAGGCGTTCGCGGCGGAGGCGTTGCGCCGGGTGTGGCGCTGGCTGCCGGTCGCGGTGACCGACGGCGGCGACGCGACCGCGCGGGCGGAGATGCTCGTCGGCGCCCACCTCGCCGGGCAGGCGCTCACCCGCAGCGGGCTCGGCGTCGTGCACGCGCTCGGCCACGCGATCACCGCCCACCACGGCGTCGTCCACGGCCGGGCGCTCGGGACGGTGCTGCCGGAGGTGGTGGCCTGGTCGCTCGACGCGTCCGGGGGTCCCGACGACGGGGCCTGGGCGCGGGTCGCCGAGACCCTCGGCGTCCCCGTCACCGCGCTGCCCGAGGCCCTCGCCGGCTGGTGCGAGGCGGTCGGGGTCGCGACGGGCCTCGACGGCGAGGCGCTCGGGCTGGGCCGCCCGGAGATCGACGCCCTCGCGACGACGGCGGCCGCCGACCCCGTCGGGCGCAACGCCCCGCGCGCCGCCGACCGCGGTGCGCTCGCCGGGCTCCTCACCCGCTCCGTGCGGTGAGGCCGGGGCGGGTGGTCAGTGCTTGCGGACCACCGTCTCGGCCCGGCCCTCGCGCCAGACGGTGATGTCGAGGTGCCCGCCGCCGACCGCCACGGACGACGCTCCGACGATCTCGGCGCGGAGGAACTGGTCGAAGGTCCGGCCGCGCAGGTCGAATCCGGTCTCGGCGAACAGGTCCTCCGCGAAGCGCCGGTGCAGCGCGGGGTCGCCGACGTCCTCGACGGTGCCCCACACCTTCGCGTCGCCCTCGGTCGCGTGGGTGTCGACCGTGGCGGTGTGCAGCGTGAAGCGGGGGTCGGCGGCGAGGTCGGCGAACTTCGCGGTGTCCGGCATGCCGACGAGCCACAGCTCGCCCTCGAAGAAACGCGGCTCCATCGGGCTGATGCGGGGGAACCCGTCGGGGCGCAGGGTGCCGAGCATGCACAGGTTGCCGGTCGCCGCGTGCCGTCGTGCGAAGACCTCGGCGATCGTCGGCGCCGAGGCCGCGAACCCCTCCCACCCGGCCACACGGCGACCGTAGCGCCCGGGCGAACCGCCCAGAAGGGGTCGTCCTCGGCCCGTAGGCCCCGCTTTTGTGGAGATGCAACAGAACCGGTCGCCACGTCCTCGCTTCCCGCGTAGCAGCCGAGGTGATCGCGTCCCTACCGTCGAGGGTGTGCTCGCACGAGGACCGGCTCCCGTCGTCCGGGAGCCGCGCGAACGGGTCAGCGCCCAGATCCCGCGCCCCGTCCCGCCCGTGCCCACTCCCGACTCTCCGATTTCCCGTGCACCGCTCCCCGGCGTTTCCTGGAGGACCGCATGACGATGACTCCCCCGTCGCTCCGCTCGCCCCAGACCACTTCCCCCGCACTCCGCTCGCCCGAGGCCACGACGCCGTCGCCCCGCCCCCCGAGGACGACGACCGCGAACACCGAGGTCATCCCCGCGCACGTCACCCGCGTCAACGAGGCCAAGACTCCCACCGGCCCCGGCCGCCCGGGGGCGAGCCGTGCCCACATCACGCCCTCCACCGCGCACCTGTCCGTCGAGGACGTCGAGCGTATCGGCGCCGAGCTCGAGGCCATCCGTGACGAGATCATGTCCTCGCTCGGGGAGGCCGACGCGCAGTACATCCGCCGGGTGATCAGGAGCCAGCGCGGCTTCGAGCTCGCGGGGCGCGCCCTGCTGCTCGGCGCGCTCTTCCCGCCGGCCTTCGTGCTCGGAACCGCGTCCCTGGGCATCGCGAAGATCCTCGAGAACATGGAGATCGGGCACAACGTCCTGCACGGGCAGTGGGACTGGATGCGCGACCCGGAGATCCACTCCACCACGTGGGAGTGGGACCACGTCTCGACGGCCGCGAGCTGGCAGCAGACCCACAACTACCTGCATCACACGTACACCAACGTGCACGGCAAGGACCGCGACATCGGCTACAACGTGCTGCGGGTCGATCCCGACCAGCCGTGGCACCCGCAGTACCTGTTCCAGACCGTGACGAACCTGGGGCTCGCGCTCATCTTCGAGTGGGGGATCGCGGCGTTCGACCTGGAGCTCGACGACATCCAGAGCGGCAAGGCGACCTGGGCCGACAAGATGCCCGAGATCAAGAAGATGGCGCGCAAGGCCGGCAAGCAGGCCCTCAAGGACTACGTCGTCTTCCCGGCGCTCTCGGGGCCCTCGTTCGTCCCCGCCGCCCTCGGCGGGCTGCTCGCCAACACGATCCGCAACGTGTGGTCGCACGCCGTCATCTTCTGCGGGCACTTCCCGATCGAGGTGGAGACCTTCGACGAGGAGCGCCTCGAGAACGAGTCGCAGGCCGAGTGGTACGTCCGCCAGATGCTCGGCTCGGCGAACATCGAGGGCTCGCCGCTGCTGCACCTGATGACCGGCAACCTCTCCCACCAGATCGAGCACCACCTGTTCCCGGACATGCCGTCCAACCGCTACGCGCAGATCGCCCCGAAGATCCGTGACCTCTGCCGCCGGTACGGCCTGCCGTACCACGCCGGCCCGATGTGGAAGCAGTACGGCGGTGTGCTGTGGAAGATCGCGCGGCTCTCGCTGCCCGGCGGGCACGCGACGATCGAGAACCGTCAGCGCCGGGCGCTGCCCTCGGGCCGCGACGCCGTCGCCACGCTGCGCCGTCTGCGCGAACGGGTTGCTACGGCCGCGGCCTGACCGCCCTTCTCGTCCTGCTCCCCCCGCCCAGGATGCGATGATCCGTCGGTGGCGGACGCGCAGGAATGGCGGGAGGAGCGGAAGCGGTTCGTGAAGGACGACCACGAGGCCCTCGGTCCGCTCGCGGAGGAGTTCGTCTCGCTGAGCGAGGCGCTGTCGGTGGTCGAGAAGGGCCTGGGCGTCGGGGAGGTCCTCGAGCGGATCGTGCGTGCCGCGAAGGCCGTGGTCGGCGCGGACGTCGTCTCCGTCACCTGGCGCCAGGACGGCGAGTTCACGACGCCGGTCGAGACCGATCCGGTCGCGAGCAAGGCCGACGCGGTGCAGTACGAGCACACCGAGGGCCCCTGCGTCGAGGCCACCCTGGAGTGCGGGCTCGGGTTCGCCGCCTCGTCCGACCTGCGCCACGACCCCCGCTGGCCGAAGTTCGGCCCGGCGGCGGCCGACCTCGGGCTGCACTCCGTGCTCGCCACCGGCATGTTCCCCCGCGACGCTGGCGCGCGGATGGGCGCCCTGAACTACTACTCGCGCACCCCGGGCGGGCTCGACGACGCGGACCGCGACGTCGCGCTCGTGTTCGCCACCCATGCCGCGGTCGCCCTGCGCGGCGCCCAGGTGATGGAGGCCGCCGAGCTGCGGGCCGGCCAGCTCGGCGAGGCGATCCGCTCCCGCGACGTGATCGGGCAGGCCAAGGGCATCCTCATGGAGCGACGTGGACTGTCGGCGGACGAGGCCTTCGACACGCTCCGTCGGACGTCGCAGGACCTCAACGTCAAGCTCCGCGACCTCGCCCAGACGTTGGCGGACCGCCGCGCCGACCTCTGATACCATGTGATCCGGGTCACGGTTCGTGGCTTCCACCGTCGGAGATCCTCGTCATAGACCTTCCCGCCGAGACCGCGCGGGCTCACCACCGAGCAGCGTCTGCTTCGTGGAGGTGCGCCATGACCACCGTCGTCCCCGGCACGAGTGGAGCCCGGCGGGCCGAGCGGGTCGCGGAGCCCGTCCCGGTCGGCACCGGCCACCAGCGTCGGCGGCAGGCGCGCGTCGCCGCTATCCGTCGCGCGCAGGAACATCCCGAGGTCAGCGCCGGCGTCGGGCTCTGCCGGTACGACGACGGGTGTGTCGCGCTCGCGGCCGTCGGCCCCGGCGGCCCCGCCCAGGTGCGGACCCTGCGCTCGCTGCGGGCTCGACTCGCGCGCGAGGCCTGGGCCGAGCTCGTCGTCGACCTCTCCGCGCTCGACGGCGACTGCGGACCGGCCCTGGTGCGGGTGCTCGGCCAGCTGCGCATGCAGCGGTTGACCGCGGGGGCCCGCGTCGAGGTGCACGGCGCGCCGCCCGCCCTGGCCGCCGAGCTCGGCGCCCGGCCCGCGACGGCCTACACCGTCCACGACGAGCCGCCCGCGCGCTGAGGCCGGGCGGGTGCTCGGTCGGGGGTGTGCTCAGCCCTCGCCGGATCAGCCCTCGACGGATCGGCCGACGGATCAGCCCTCGACGGCGGGCTCGGCGAACGTCGCTCCGCGCAGCGCCAACGCCACCTCGAGGCGCGCCACCGGGTCGTCCAGCGCGCCCGCGAACGACTCCTTCAGCCGTGCGAGCCGATAGCGCACGGTCTGTGGGTGCACGTGCAGCTGCCCCGCGGTCTCGGCGATGTCGCCGTGCGCGTCGAGCCACGCCCGCAGCGTCGTCACCGCCCGGTCCCGCGCGGAGGCGGTCATCCGGCGCAACGGCTCGAGGCGCTGGGCGACCAGGTCGGCGGTCACCGAGACGTCGGCGTGCAGCAGGAGCGCGAGCAGGTGGTCGTCCGCGCGCACCAGGCCCGAGGGTGGGCGGGCGTCGCGCGGCCGGTCGTCGTCGATCGCCGGCGCGATCTCGCCCGATGTCACCAGCGGCCACGCGGCGCGGGCCCGCTCCACCGTGCGCGCCACCTCGTCCGGGGCCACCGTCGGGCCGAGGACGGCAGGCACCCCGGCGGCGGCCTCGACCAGTGCGTCCGCGCGCCCGGGCCCGTCGGGGTCGGGCACCACGACGACGCCGAGGCCGTCCACGCGGGAGCCCAGGACGTCCGCGGGCAGGCGCCGGCCGAGCACCGGCATCGCGTCCTCGTCGCAGATCACCACCGCGAGCGTGCGGGGCAGCGCCCACTCGGCCTCGCGGACCAGTCGCTCCAGCTCGGGCCCTTCGGCCGGGGGGGTGCGGACCAGTGCCGCGACGAGCGTGTGCCGGCGGGCCTGGCGGGAGCCCGCGGTGAGGCTCTGCTCGTGCGCGTAGCCGGCGACCGAGGCGGCCGCGAGCTGCTCGATGTACTGGAAGAGCGCCTCGGCGAGCCGGAAGATGCCGTCGGGACCGAGGCCGTAGGCGTCGCTGCCCGCCGAGATGCGCCGCCACATCACGCGCGAGCCGACCCGGTAGGCGCTCTGCAGCGCGTCCATCGTGCGCCCGTGGCGGTGCTCGACGCGGCCGAGCTCGAAGTAGACGCGGGTGTCGGGGAGGTCCTCGTCGGTCCCGAGCAGCTGCAGGAACTGCTCGAGGGCCACGGACACGCCCCGGCGGATGTTCTGGCCGAACTCCCCGTCCATCGACAGCGCGTACTCGGCGACCTCGCCGCGCACCTGGTCGATAATGTCGTCGCCCGCATCGAGGACAACGGCGCGCATCCGGTCCGCGGCCTCCGCGGGCACCTCGGCCCAGGGGTGGTGCCCCGGCTCCCGGTCCGGGCACCCGACGGCGTCCAGCGTCATGCGGCCGTCGCCGGCCGCGCACGCCGAGGGGGCCGTCCCGGCCCTCGCTCCGTCCACCACAACCGCCATTGTGGCGTACCCGAGCCCTCCGGTGGGCTCCTCGCGACCCGCACCACGTGCGCCGCCCGGGAACGTCGCGTGTCGTGCGCGACGCGCAGGGACCGCTCCCGGGGGACGACGGGACGCCGAGCAGGGCGTTCTCCTCGGCGGCGCGGCCGGGAGCAGCGACACCGGAGGTCGGCGGACGTGCCGGGGCAAGCGAAGTCTCGTTCTGGGCCGAGCTGAGCTCTACTCGGGGGTTAGCACC
>JAVXWR010000730.1:0-2743 GCA_032230725.1 Actinomycetota bacterium | reverse complement strand
CAGACACCGGACGTCAGAAGAGCGACTTCCACGGCCGGCCGGGATCAGCCGCCCGCGACGGGAGCCGCTCGGGTCGGACCCTCGACGGTGCTCCCGACGTGCCGATCCCGGGCCGCCCCTGCCCCGGCGACCGCGAGGGGGATCAGCAGCACGAGCAGCGTGACGAGCGGGGCGGTCCAGTTCCCGGTCGCGTCGTGGATCGCGCCGAGCGCGAGCGGGCCTGCGGCGGCGAGCACGTAGCCGACGCCCTGGGCCATGCCGGAGAGCTGGGCGGTGTGCGCGGCGTCCGGGGAGCGCAGCGTGATCAGGGTCAGCGCGAGGCTGATCCCCACGCCCTGCCCGAGGCCGATGAGCACCATCCACAGCGGGGCGAGCGTGCCCGGCGCGAGGATCAGGCCGACGTAGCCGACGACCCAGAGCGCCAGCAGCAGCACGATCAGATGGTGCTGGGTGCGGCTGCGCGCCGCGAGCACCGGCGTGAACGCCGAGGTCAGCAGCGAGCACACCCCGGCGAGCGAGAGCAGCAGGCCGGCGGCGGTCGGCGAGCGGCCCTCGTCGACGAAGAGCGTCGGGGCCCAGGCGGTCAGCGCGTAGAACTGCAGCGACTGCAGGCCCATGACGAGCGTGACCTGCCAGGCCAGCGGGCTGCGCCACAGGCCCCGCACGGGGGGCGCCGGCGCCACGGGCGGGGCAGCGGCGGCGCGACGGCGGGCCCGGGCCACCCACGGCACCCACAGCGCGATCGCGAGCGCCGAGCCGATCGCCCACAGCGCGAGCGACGGACGCCAGCCCAGCCCGGTCGCGTGCTCCAGCGGCACCATCACCGCCGCGGACACGGCGCCGCCGCCGGAGATCAACGTCGAGTACGCGCCGGTCATCGCGCCGGTGCGGTGCGGGAAGTCGCGCTTGACGACGACGGGCATGAGCGTGTTGCCGACCGCGATCGCGATCCCGGCGAGCACGCTGCCCGCGAGCAGTGTCGCGAGCGTCGGGACGAGCCGCACGAGGATGCCCGCGGTGAGGAGGAGCAGCGCCGCCAGCAGCGCGGTCTCGAGGCCGGTCCGGCGGGCCAGGCGTCCGGCGAAGGGCGCGAGCAGCCCGAAGCACAGCACCGGCAGCGTCGTGATCAGGCCGGCGACCGCGCTCCCGATCCCGAGGTCGGCCCGGATCTGGGAGAGCAGCGGCGACACCGCGACGACCGCCGGCCGGAGGTTCCCGGCGATCAGCAGCACCGCGACGACGAGTGCCGCGGTGCGGGCGCGGCTCACCGCTCGGCCCGGGACGACACGCCGGCCATCGTCGCACCCGGTCCCCCTGCCCGCCCGGCGCCGGGGCTCAGGGGCGGTGCTTCGTCCCCGACGGCGGGTGCTTGCCGCCGTGGTGCTGCGTCGACGGCGGGGCGCCTGCGGTGTCCGCGACGGAGCGCAGGTCGAACGAGACGAAGTCCCGGCTCGAGGGCTGCAGGTAGTGCTGGGCCCCGACCTGCTCGCCGGGGAAGAGCTGGAACGCGTCGGGGTGCACCTGCCCGGTGGGGTGGAAGTAGGCGCCCGAGACCCAGGCCGGGTTGATGTCCAGCTCCATCCCGCGCACCGCCCCGGCCGAGCGGAGGATCTCGCCGAGGGTGCACACCGAGAGTGCCGGCCCCCCGACATAGATCTCGGCCCCCGTTTCGGTGACCCCGAACGCCGAGCGGTTGATGTACGCGGCCTGCCCGACGGTGGAGCCCCACTCCGCCGTTCCGCCGGTGGCGCACGTCGGGTCGACGACGCCGTGGTCGACCAGTGGGATCAGGTTCTGCCGGACCGCGGCGACGTCGGGGCTCATCCGGACCTCGCTGCCCCAGGCACCGACGTCGGCCGTCCCGTTGCGGTGGATCACCAGGCTCGCGGCGCCGGGCACGAGCGGCCGGGCCTCCCGGCCGTCGAGGTACCAGCCGCCGTGGCTGTCGCCCTGCAGCCGGAAGCCCGCGGAGAACGCGCTGACGACGGTGCGCTGCTCGGCGGGATCGACGGTCGGGGGCACCGACCAGTCGTCGCCGGGGTCCTCGGTGCCGGGGTGCAGGACGCCGCGCACGAGCGTCGGATCCATCCAGAGCACGCCCACGAGGAAGGACGTGTGCGCGGCGTCCGGGCGCACGGTCGTCATGCGCACCGCGTCGCCGTGCGGGGTGGACACCACCGGCTGCCACTGGCCATCCCCGGGCAGCGGCGGGAGACCGGCCGGTGCGGGCAGGGGCGGTGGCGCGGGGATGCCTCCGGGGTGGTCCGTGACCGCACCGGACGCGTGCGGGATGCCACCGGGGGGCGCGCCGCCGGTGGGGGGCTGGTCGAGGTCGTACTGGCGCGCCTCGAGCCAGGTCACGACCGGCCCGAGCCCGTGGTCGCGGCCCCACTCGGCGAGCCGGGCGGCCACGGTGTCCGATCCCGGGCGGCTCAGGGCGTGGACCAGGGAGGGCGTGACGACGGCGGCCAGCACCACGACGACGAGCGCGAGCGCTCCCAGGGCCCGGCGCAGCCATCGGCGTCGGGGCAGCAGGCGGAGGGACGACGGAGTGGTCGGGATCGTGACGGTGACGCCCTCGGGCTCGGTCTCCGGCGTCTCCGGGGCGGGCTGCTCGTGGGCCGCGTCGGCGTCCTCGAGCGCGGAGGTCTCGGTGTCCTCGACGGCGGTCGTCGTCACGGTGGGTCCGTTCAGCGCGTCGGCCGTGGGGGTCTCCTCGGGAGCGTCGACCCGGTCGGTCCCG
>JAVXWR010000314.1:0-6319 GCA_032230725.1 Actinomycetota bacterium | reverse complement strand
CCGTCAAGTGGTTCAACGCCGAGAAGGGGTTCGGCTTCATCGCCCCCGACGACGGAGGTAAGGACGTCTTCGTCCACTACTCCGCCATCCAGGGCGGCGGCTTCCGCTCCCTCGAGGAGAACCAGCGCGTGAGCTTCGAGTCCAGCCAGGGCTCGAAGGGCCCGCAGGCCGACTCGGTCCAGGCTCTCTAGACACTCGGCTGAGCCCGGCCGGGCGCCGCCGTCAGGGTGTCGCGCCCGGCCCGCCGGGGCTGTGGTCCTACGCCTCATACCCGTAGGCCACAGCCCCTTTTGTCGTCTCCACCCGCGATCAGGTGGTGTGTGCGCGCCGGATCGGCAGCGCCCCCGTCGCGCCACTGCGCCACTCCCGGACCCGGACGCCCTGCGCGGCCAGCACGCGCTCGGCCACCACGCGGGCGTCGGCCTCCGGGGTCCGGGCGTCCGCGCCGTGCGCGAGCAGCCCCGTCGACCAGCAGCGGTCGCTGCCCTCCGAGGCGATCAGGGTCCATCCCGTGCCGTAGCCGCTGACCGGCTTCTCGGGGTCGTTGTAGACGAGCAGGAAGAGCGCGTCGGGCCCGGACGGGACGAGGCCCCCGAGGCGGCCCGGGCGGGCGGTGGACGATGCGACGACGATGTCGGCGAAGCTCATCTCGGAGGGGCCTTCCGGGCGCGGGGTGACCATCGGGCCGCGGACTCGAGCCTCTACGCCGGATTTGCCCGTCCTCGGGGTGCGGGGAAACCTCTCCCGGTCATCGGTTCCCCCGCCCCGGGGGCCCGCCTAAGGTCGAGGAGCACGACGCTCGAGCCCTGCCCGCCCATCAGGAGGTGCCGGTGTCCGAGACGATCCCGTTCCACCAGTCGGTCCGGCGCTCGACGCTCGAGGCCCACCAGCGCGCCAACCACTCCCCGTTCATGGACGCCCTCTTCGACGGACGACTCGCCGTCGCCGACTACGCCCGGCTGGTCGAGCAGTACGCCGTCGTCTACGGGGCGCTGGAGTCGGCGGGCGAGGTGATGGCGCAGGACCCGGTCGCCGGGCCGTTCGTCATCGACGGCCTGCGCCGCGGCCCGCACATCGCCGCGGACCTCGAGTTCTACGGGGTGACCGACCCCGAACCGCTGCCGGCGACGCAACGCTACGCCGACCACATCCGTGAGGTCGCGGACCGGCCCGGCGGTTTCGTCGCCCACCACTACACGCGCTACCTCGGCGACGTCGCCGGCGGGCAGGCCGTCGCCGCCCTGCTCCCGCGGCGTTACGGCGTCACCGGGGGCGGCACCGCGTTCTACGACTTCTCCGCGCTCGGCCCGGTCCCGCGCTTCCGCGCGCACTACCGGGCCCTGCTCGACGCGGCGCCCTGGGACGAGGACGAACGGGCCGGCGTCATCGACGAGGTGAAGCGCGCCTACGAGCTCAACATCGCGATGTTCCACGACCTCTGGGAGACCACCGCTGCGGCCGCGGCCTGAGCCGCGGGCATCACGACGAGCTGGGCAGCGGGTCCAGCACACGGTCGGCGGCCTCGTAGCCGACCCGCAGCGCCTCCCCGAGCAGCCCGAGGTCGGTCGAGGTGCGGGAGACCGTGGGCGCGTCGTCCGGCGGGCGCACGTGCAGCAGCCGCCCCTCGGCCTCGAGCCCGGCGAGCAGGGTCTCGGTCTCCCGGGCGCGTGCGACGCGGTGGACCCAGGCGTCGACGACGCCGGGCGCGTGGCGGCGCAGCCACCGGCGCACGACCGCGTCGACGACGCTCGGGGGTTCGGCGGGGACGTGGCCCGCGCCGTGGGTGCGCAGCACGATCAGGTGCGTCGCGCCCCGGGCGAGCGCGGTGTGCACCGCGACCGGCTCGGTGAGCCCACCGTCCACCCACCTCCGGCCCGCGAGGGCGACCGGCGGACCGGCGAGCACGGGCAGCGTCGAGCTCGCCTGCAGCGCGCGGCGCAACGCGGGCGGACCGTCGAGCAGCGGGGCGAGGTCGGTGGACGCGCCCGTGTCGGCGTCGGTGGCCATGGGGTGGTAGGTCACCGGGCTCGCAAGGATCCTCGTGAAGGGCATCGGCACCTCGCGTACGTAGACGTGCTCAACGAGGTGCTCGAGGTCGACCACCCGCCCGCCCCGCAGCACCCGGCGCGGGTCGATCGTCCCGCGCATCACCGACCGGTCGGTCCAGGGCACCATCGCCTCCCGCGCCTTGCCGGCGACCAGCCACGCCGCGTTGAGCGACCCGGCCGAGACCCCGTAGACGTCGTCGAGCAACGGGGTGAGACCGCGGTCCTCGACAGCGGCCGCCATGCCGGCCGAGAAGGTCGCGCGGCTGCCGCCGCCCTCGACGACGAGCGCGACGCAGGCGTCGTCCTCCCCCGACTCCCGATCCCGACGGCGGGCGAGGACGTCGAGCACGGTCACCGGGCGGCCTCCCGCCGGCCGACGACGACGGTCGCGTCGGCCTCGTCGTCGTGCTCGACGACGGCGGCGAGGCCGGCCGCGGCGACCACGTCCCGGGCCGGGTCGCCCTGGTGGGCGGCGCACTCGAGGAGCAGCGACCCACCCGGGGCGAGCCAGCCGGGCGCGAGCGCCGCGATCCGGCGCAGGACGGCGAGGCCGTCGTCGCCGCCGTCGAGCGCGACGCGGGGCTCGTGCTCGCGGGCCTCGGGCGGCATCGTCGCGAGGCCCGCGCTGGGCACGTAGGGCGGGGAGGCGAGCAGGACGTCGACGCGGCCACGCAGGTCGACGGGCAGGGCCGCGACGAGGTCTCCCCGGTACACGTGGGCGCCCGACGGCACCGTGCGCCGGGCGCAGGCCACCGCCGCCGCGTCGACGTCCGTGGCGTGCAGTTCGACGTCGCCGACCTCTGCGGCCACGGCCGCGCCGAGCGCGCCGGCGCCGCAGCACAGGTCGACGACGACCGCGCCGGGACGGGCGGCGGCGACGGCACGATCCACGAGGAGCCCGCTGCGCTGCCGCGGCACGAACACCCCGGGCCCGACCGCGACGCGGCGACCGCGGAACTCCGCCCAGCCCAGGAGGTGCTCGAGCGGCTCGCCCGCGACCCGGCGCGCGGTCATCGCCTCGAGGGCGCCGGGGTCGGCACCCTCGCCGAGCAGCAGCCCGGCCTCCTCCTCGGCGAACACGCACCCGGCGGCGCGCAGCCGGCCCACCAGCGCTGCCTCCTCCACGCCGGCCAGGTTAGCGATCACCCCCGACACCGTAGGCGCGCAGGAACGCTGCCAATCCGGCGTCCGCGCTCGCGTGGACCTCCTCGACCGAGATCGGCAGGGCCCAGCCCATGGTGCGCGAGGTGGCCTCCCCGGCGACGAGCTGGACGAAGTGGGCGGCGGTGCGGTCGGGGTCGTCCACCCGCAGCACGCCCCGCTCGCCGAGCCGTGCCAGCCGATCGGCGAGGGCGGCGTGCGCGCGCCGCGGCCCGGCGTCGAGCCAGGCCTCCCGCGCCTCGGGAGGGACGTGCAGCGCCTCGGCCCGGACCTGCCGCACCAGCGCGAAGTGGTCCGCGGAGTCCGGGTCGGGCGTGGCCCACGCGCGGGCCAGCGACGCCAGGTCGGGCTCGTCGCCGTCGAGGTACGACGAGATCATCGCGATCTGGGCCTCGGCCACCCGAGTCGCACTCTCGACGATCACGGCGGCGAACAGCTCGGTCTTGTCCGCGTAGTGGTTGTAGATCGTGCGCGTCGAGACCCCGGCCTCGCGGGCGATCGCGTCGATCCCGGCCCGGGTGTACCCGTCCCGCCCGAACACCGTGAGCCCGCCCCGCAGCATCGCCTGGCGCTTCTCCGCGGAGCGTCCTCCGGGGCGCTGACGGGCCTCGATCGCCACGAGCGCCTCCCTAAGTGCAGTCAGCGTTGTACAAAAGTGCTACGTTCACTGTACTTCAGCCGATCGGGAGCCGGTCGGAATCGAGGAGGACCCATGACCCGCATCGCCGTCATCGTCGGAAGCACCCGCACCGGGCGTCAGGGCGGCCGCGTCGGACGCTGGGTGGTCGAGCGGGGCCGCGCGTTCGTCCCCTCGCACGTCGAGCTCGACCTCGTCGACCTCGCGGCGGTCGACCTGCCGCTGCTCGACGAGCCCGCGCCCGCGATCACGGGCGACTACACCCTCGAGCACACGCGACGCTGGGCCGAGACGGTCGCCGGGTACGACGGGTTCGTGTTCGTGGTCGGCGAGCACAACCACAGCTTCCCGGCGTCGCTGAAGAACGCGATCGACCACCTCTTCGCGGAGTGGAACGACAAGGCCGCGGGCTTCGTCGGGTACGGCGTGCACTCCGGTGGCGCGGTGGCCATCGAGCAGTTGCGCGTGGTCCTGGGGGAGCTGCGGACGGCGGCCGTCCGCACGTCGGTCCGGCTCGGGGTGGGCTCGGAGATCACCGGCGAGGGCGCGGTCGAGCCGGGGGAGCGCGCGCAGCGGTCGCTGGAGATGATGCTGGGCGAGCTCGTGAGCTGGGCGGAGGCGCTGCGCGGGGTCCGCGAGGGCGTGCGGTCGTGACGGTCGCGTCCCCGGCCCCGGCGCGGCTGGGGTGGCCGGTGTGGCGTCTCGCCGGCGCCGTGGTGGTCGGGGCGTTCCTGTCGATGCTCGACGGGTCGATCGTCGCGGTCGGCCTCGACGCGGTCGGCCCGGACGTGGCCTTCGAGGCGGCGTTCCTCGTGCTGGCCGGCGTCGGGGTGCTCGCGCTGGCGGCGGCGACCTGGCTCGCTCGGGTTGCCTGACGGCGTGTGTGTGCCCTATCGGGGTGCTGAATGGAATTGTCGTGCTCTGACACGACAATCAAGCCAGCACACCGATAGGGCACGCACGAGGCCGGAGGCCGAACGATGCAGTACGGCGACTACCAGCTGGAGATCTACGGGGCCGGCCTGAAGGGCGTGCTGCCCCGCTGGCCGGTGGACTTCGCCGGGCTCGAGCACGCGGCCGCCGCGGCCCTGCCCGACTGGATCCTGAACTACGTCGCGGGCGGCGCGGGGGACGAGCGGACCCAGCGCGGCAACGCCGAGGCGTTCGGCTGGTGGGGGATCGTGCCGCGGATGATGGCCGGCGCCTACGAGCGGGACCTGACGACGACGATCTGCGGCGTCGACCTGCCGACCCCGCTGTTCCTCTGTCCCATCGGCGTCATCGGTCTGTGCTCGCAGGACTTCCACGGTGACCTCGCGGTCGCCCGGGCCTGCGCCCGGACCGGGGTGCCGATGATGATGTCGACGCTCTCGCAGGACCCGCTCGAGGACGTCGCGGCCGCCCTGGGTGACACCCCCGGCTTCTTCCAGCTCTACACGCCGCGCGACCGCGACGTGGCGGTCTCGTTGATCCAGCGGGCCGAGAAGGCCGGCTTCTCGGCCCTCGTCGTCACCCTCGACACCTGGGTCACCGGCTGGCGCCCCCGCGACCTGAACACCGCGAACTTCCCGCAGCTGCGCGGGCACTGCCTGGCCAACTACTTCTCCGACCCGGCCTTCCGGGCGCTGCTCGACGCGCCGCCGGAGGAGGACCCGCGCGGCGCGGTGGGGATGTGGGCGAGCCAGTTCGGCAACAGCGTCACCTGGGACGACCTCGCCTGGATGCGCGAGGCCACCGACGTGCCGATCCTGCTCAAGGGGATCAGCCACCCCGACGACGCCCGCCGCGCGGTCGACCTCGGCGTGGACGGGCTGTACTGCTCCAACCACGGCGGACGCCAGGCCAACGGCGGGCTGCCCGCGCTGGAGACGCTGCCCGACGTGGTCGCGGCCGCGGGCGACGTGCCGGTGCTGTTCGACTCGGGGGTGCGCTCGGGCGCGGACGTCGCGAAGGCGCTCGCCCTCGGCGCGTCCGCGGTCGGCCTCGGCAGGCCGTACGCCTACGCGCTCGCGATCGGCGGCGAGGACGGGGTGGTGCACCACCTGCGCTCGGTGCTCGCCGAGACCGACCTGATCATGGCCGTCGACGGCTACCCGACTCTGGCCGACCTGCGGGCCGAGGGCACGATCCGGCGGCTGCCCCACCAGGTGCGGTAGGTGCCTGCGGCTCGTGAGCACTATTCCGTGTCATCGGGCGGAATAGTGCTCACGAGCGCGAAGCGCACCTACTGAGCGGCGTGCTTCTCCACGACGCGGCCGAGCCGCGGCAGCGCCTCGATGACGTTCTCCTGGGCCTTCGGGCGCAGCTTCGAGTAGATCGACGTGACCGCCGGCCGGCTCGAGGACTGCGCGCGACGGTCGGTGACGCCGAGCAGGGCTTCCGAGACCGGCTCCGGGTGGGCGGCGAGGTAGGCGCCGAAGTCACCCGTCGGGGCCGCCTGGTAGGCGGTCCAGTAGGGCTCGAGCGCCTCGAC
>JAVXWR010000915.1:0-2958 GCA_032230725.1 Actinomycetota bacterium | reverse complement strand
GCCGCCGGGGGTCCCGAAGGCGAGCACCGGCTCGCCGCCGCGCAGCGCGAGGGACGGCGTCAGGGTTGTCCGCGGCCGCTTGCCCGGGGCGAGGGAGTTGGGCAGGCCCGGCTCCAGCCAGAACATCTGGGCACGGGTGCCGAGGGGGAATCCCAGCTCGGGGATCACCGGCGAGCTCTGCAGCCAGCCACCCGACGGGGTGGCGGAGACCAGGTTGCCCCACCGGTCGACGACGTCGAGGTGGCAGGTGTCGCCGCGCATCTCCCCGTGCGAACTGGTCCGAGGTTCTCCCGTCGCTCCGCTCGCCCCGGGCTTTCCCGTCGCTCCGCTCGCCCCGGGCTCGCCCTCGAGCGTGACCGTCGGCTCGCCGACCCCGGAGGCCTCGGACACCGCCGGTGCGGCACCGGCCAGGGCGAGCTCCGCGAGACGCGGCTCGCGGCCCCCGACCCACCCGGGCCGGACCTCGGGCGAGGCCTCGTCGGTGACCAGGGCCCGGCGCGCGTCGAGGTAGGCGGGGTCGAGGAGGTCCGCGAGGGCGACCGGATCGTCGACGTCCCCGAACCAGGCCTCCCGGTCGGCCTGAGCCAGCTTGATCGTCTCGAGCACGAGGTGGGCCCCGGTCTCGGTGGACGGGTCGAGGTCGGCGTCGTCGCGGGGCTCCAGCAGCGCGAGCATCTGCAGCAGGGCCGGGCCCTGGCCCCAGGCGGGGGTCTTCGCGACGCGGTGGCCGCGGAAGTCCCCGACGAAGGCGTCGACCACCGAGGCCCGCCACCCCGCCGAGTCGGCGACGGTGAGCAGCCCGGCGTGGTCGGTCCCCGACGCGTGCCGGTGCGGGGTCCGGCAGAACGCCTCGACCGCCTCGGCGACGAACCCCTCGGCCCACACGGTGCGCACCGCGTCCACGCGGTCCTCGCGCGTCGGGCCCTGCGCGGCGTCGGCGAGCCGGGCCAGGGTCGACGCCCACGCGGGGTTCCGCAGCACCTCGCCCGGTCCCGGGGGCCGGCCGCCGGGCAACCACAGCGCCGCCGACGTCGGCCAGTGCTCGCGGAACAGGCCGGCGACCGCGCCGATCGTCGAGCCCACCCGCGCCACCGCCGGGAAGCCGTCGCGGGCGTAGCCGATCGCCGGGGCGACGACGTCGTCGACCTCCCACGTGCCGTGGTCGCGCAGCAGGAGCAGCCAGGCGTCGGTGGCGCCCGGGATCGCGGACGCGAGCGCGCCGGCGCCGGGCACCCGGTCGAGGCCCTCGTCGCGGTAGCGCGCCGCGGAGGCCGCCGCCGGCGCGGGTCCCTGACCGTCGAGCACGCGCGGGGTGGGGTCGTCGGCGGTGACGAACACCCCGGTGAGGTCGCCGCCCGGCCCGTTGAGGTGGGGCTCGACGACCTGCAGGACGAAGCCCGCCGCGACCGCCGCGTCGACGGCGGTGCCGCCGCGCTCGAGGACCGCCATGGCCGTCGCCGACGCCGCCCAATGGGTCGAGGAGGCCATCCCGACCGTGCCCTCGAGGGTGGGCCGGGTGGTGAACGCGGGCGGCCGGCTGAAGCTCATCGCCGCATCGTCACCCAGGTCTACGGACGCGGCCAGATCAGTACGAGAACAATATCGTCCAGTACGACATTGACACTCAACGGTTCGATTGAGCAGAATCACGGTATCGCTCCCGGAGGGGAGCGGAGACCATCCGGAGGAGACCCGCGATGACCACCGCCACGATCGGCCCCGAGACCGCCGCCCCGAACAGGGGCCGGGCCCCGACGGTGGCCCTGTGGACACTGCAGGTGCTGCTCGCCCTGATGTTCGTCGGCGGCTCGGGGCTGCCGAAGCTGATGGGCGAGTCCTACGCGGTCCAGATCTTCGACGACCTCGGGACCGGCCAGTGGCTCCGCGTCGTCATCGGGCTCCTGGAGGTCGCGGGTGGTCTCGGGCTGCTCGTCCCGCGCCTCGCGGGCCTCGCCGCGACCTGCCTCGTCGCGCTGATGGTCGGGGCCACCGGCGCGCAGCTGTTCTTCCTCGACGTGGGCTACTGGTTCACCCCGGTGATCGTCGGGGTGCTGCTCGCGGTCGTCGCCTGGGTGCGCCGCACGGAGGTCGTCGCGCTCGTCACGCGGCGCTGATCACCGGGAGCGCCGGGCGTCCCGGCTACCGTGACGGGCGTGACGACCACCGCGGGGCAGTCCGGGACCGTCGAGCAGGCCGAGGTCGCCCGGCGCGCCGACGCCTTCGTCGCCGAGCTCTCCGAGTGGCTGCGGATCCCGTCGATCAGTGCCGATCCCGGTCACCACGGCGACGTCGCCCGCTCCGCCGCGTGGCTGGAGGCCACGCTGCGTCGGGACGGGTGGCCGACGGTGGAGGTGTGGTCCGACACGCCGGCCCTGCCCGCCGTCTACGCGCACTGGCCGGCCGCCGATCCGGCCCCAGGAGAAGACCCAGCACCGACCGTGCTGGTCTACGGCCACCACGACGTCCAGCCCGCCGATCTCGAGGACGGCTGGTCGTTCGAGCCGTTCCATCCCCGGGTCGTGGGGGAGGAGCTGCGCGGCCGCGGCGCCTCCGACGACAAGGGCCACATCGCGATGGTGCTGCTCGGGGTGCGCGCGCACCTCGCCGCCACCGGGGCGGGCGCCCCCGCCGTGTCGCTGAAGCTCCTGGTCGAGGGCGAGGAGGAGTCCGGATCGGCGCACCTGGCCGACCTCCTCGCCGCCCACGCCGAGGCGCTGGCCTGCGACGCGATCGTCGTGACCGACACCGGGATGGTCGACCGCGCGGTGCCCACGGTCTGCACCGGCATGCGTGGGATGGTCGACCTCGAGGTCGTCTTCCGCGGGGCGTCGGTCGACCTGCACTCCGGTCAGTTCGGCGGCGCGGTGCCCAACCCGGTCACCGAGCTGGCGACGCTGGTCGCGGCCTTCCACGACGACGCGGGACGGGTCGCCGTCCCGGGGTTCTACGACGACGTCC
>JAVXWR010000693.1:0-4579 GCA_032230725.1 Actinomycetota bacterium | reverse complement strand
GTCGGCCGAGACGGACTGGGCCGAGATCGTGGGCCTCTACGACCTGCTGCTCGTCCGCTGGCCGAGCCCGGTGGTGGCGCTCAACCGCGCGGTGGCGGTGGGGTTCGCCGAGGGGCCCGACGCGGGGCTCGCGGCGCTGGAGCCGCTGGCCGCGGAACCACGGCTCGCGTCGTACCACTACCTCGCGGCCGCCCGCGCCGAGTTCCTGCGCCGCACCGGGCGCGCCGACGAGGCGGCGCTCGCGGCCTCCGAGGCCCTGCTGCTCGCGGGCAACGCGACGGAGCGGGCGTTCCTGGCGGCCCGCGAAGAGGGGTGAGCGCCACGTGGCCGGCAGGTGTGAAGTGGCACCCCCTCGGGGCACAATCGGGCACGTCCCCGGTGCCGTGGGCGCATGTTGACCCGCGAGGACCGAGGAGACGCCAGCATGAGCACCGGCCGCCGTTCCGCCCGCGCCGACTCCGTGCCCACCGAGGGCAGCGTCTCCTCGGAGTCGGAGCACTCCGCGCTGCGCAGCGACATCCGGCGGCTCTCCACCCTGCTGGGGCGCACCCTCGCCCGGCAGAACGGCGACGAGATGCTCGAGCTCGTCGAGCAGGTGCGCCGGCTGGTCCGCGAGGTCCCCGAGAAGGGGGACACCGGGATTCGCGATCTGCTCTCCGACATCGACGCCGGTACGGCCACCGTGCTCGCCCGGGCGTTCGCGACCTACTTCCACCTGGCCAACCTCGCCGAGCAGACCCACCGCGCCGCCGAGCGCCGGGCCCGCCACGAGGAGGGCCAGGGCCCCATCCGGCAGCTCGCCGACCGGCTCGCCGCCGAGGCGGATCCCGACGAGCTCTCCACCGCGCTATCCCGCCTCGAGCTCAAGCCGGTGTTCACCGCGCACCCGACAGAGGCGCAGCTCCAGTCGGTGCTCGGCAAGCTGCGCGGGATCGCGAACGTCCTCTCCCAGGACCTCCCCGACGAGGTCGAGGAGACGAAGCTGCGCCGGCTCGTCGACCTCATCTGGCAGACCGACGAGATCCGCCCGGAGCGCCCGACGGTGCTCGACGAGGCCCGCTCGGCGGCCTACTACCTCGAGCAGCTCGGGCAGCGCGCGGTGCCCCAGGTGCTGACGGTGCTCGACGAGGAGCTGGCGCGGGTCGGACTGTCCCTGCCCGACGGGGCCCGCCCGCTGGTGCTCGGCTGCTGGGTCGGCGGCGACCGGGACGGCAACCCGAACGTCACCGCCGAGCTCACCGAGGAGGCCATGCGGATCTATGCCGAGCGCGGCGTCCGCATCCAGATCGGCCTGATCGAGGACCTCGTGCAGGAGCTCTCGGTCTCGACGCGCTTCGTCGGGGTGTCCGAGGACCTGCGCCGCGGGCTCGCCCGCGACCGGCGCCACCTCCCCGAGGTGTACGACCGGTTCATCCGCCTCAACGCCGAGGAGCCCTACCGGCTCAAGTGCTCGTACATCTACGCGCGGCTCGAGAACACCCGCGACCGCTACGTCAACGGCACCCCCCACGTCCCGGGCCGCGACTACCTCGGTTCCGAGGAGTACCTGCGCGACCTCGCGGTGATGGACCGTTCGCTGCGTGCCCACCAGGGCGAGACGATCGCCGACGGGATGCTGCGCGACGTCATGCGCACCGCCAACGCCGTCGGGCTGCACCTGGCGAGCGTCGACGTCCGCGAGCACACCAACTTCCACCACACCGCCCTCGGCGCGCTCTTCGACCGGCTCGGCGAGCTGGAGACCCCGTACGGCGAGCTCGACCACGCCGGGCGGATCGACGTGCTGTCGAAGGAGCTGGCCGGCCGGCGGGCGCTGACCCCGCGACGCAACTGGCAGCAGATCGGCGACGACAGCTTCCGCGAGACCCTCGAGGTCTTCGACTGCATCCGGGGGATCCAGGAGACCTACGGCGAGGAGTCCCTGCACACCTACATCATGTCGATGGCCCAGAACGTCGACGACGTCCTCGCGGTCGCCGTACTGGCCCGCGAGGCAGGCCTGATCGAGATCACCGCGGGCGAGGACGGGGGCCAGCACGCGGTCTCGTCGCTGGACATCGTGCCGCTGTTCGAGACGGCCACCGAGCTGAAGATCTCCGGCGACCTGCTCGACGGGATGCTCTCGGACCCGTCGTACCGCGCGATCGTCGCGGCCCGCGGCGACATCCAGGAGATGATGCTGGGGTACTCGGACTCCAACAAGGGCGCCGGGATCACGACGAGCCAGTGGTCGATCCACCAGGCCCAGCGCCAGCTGCGCGACGTCGCCGCCAAGCACGGCGTCCGGCTGCGGCTCTTCCACGGTCGCGGCGGGTCGGTGGGCCGCGGCGGCGGACCCGCGAGCGAGGCGATCGCCGCGCAGCCGCACGGCGTCGTCGACGCGGTGATGAAGGTGACCGAGCAGGGCGAGGTCATCTCGGACAAGTACTCGCTGCCGACGCTGGCCGAGGACAACCTCGAGATCATGCTCTCGGCGGTGCTCGACGCGACGCTGCTCCACCAGACCAGCCGCGTGCCCGCCGACCAGCTCAAGCGCTGGGACGAGGCCATGGACGTCATCTCCGACGCCTCGCAGAAGGCCTACTCCGAGCTGATCGAGCACGACGGCCTGCCGAACTTCTTCACGCAGGCGACGCCGGTGGACGAGCTGTCGATGCTCAACGTCGGGTCGCGCCCCGGCAAGCGCCCCGGCGCGGGCGGACAGACCTCGCTGGACGACCTGCGGGCGATCCCGTGGGTCTTCGGCTGGACGCAGTCGCGGATGATCGTGCCGGGCTGGTTCGGGCTCGGCTCCGGGCTGAAGGCCGCCCACGACGCCGGGTACGGCGACGTCATCGACGAGATGCGCGACTGGGCCTTCTTCGCGAACCTGCTCTCCAACGTCGAGATGACGCTCGCGAAGACCGACATGCGCATCGCCGGCTTCTACGTCTCGGAGCTGGTCGAACCCGAGCTCCAGGACGTCTTCGAGATCATCAAGGCCGAGCACACCCTCACGCTGCGCCAGGTCCTCGCGCTCTCCCCCGGCGACGCCCTGCTCGCGAACAACCCGCTGCTGCGCCAGACCCTCGAGGTGCGCGAGAGCTACCTGGAGCCGCTGCACCACCTGCAGGTCCACGCGCTCTCCGAGCGCCGGGCGGTGGACGAGCCCGACCCGGACCTCCAGCGGGCGCTGCTGCTGACCGTGAACGGGATCTCCGCGGGGATGCGCAACACCGGCTGACCCCGCCGATCCGGGCGCTCCTGTCAACCCGTTGAAAATCGGGGTGGCGCCGATCACCATCGCATTCGATCTCGGATTCCCGATGGCTCGGCGAGGAGCTGCCCATGATCGCGATCGTCGAATTCGTGCTCGGCATCGCGTTGCTCGTGTACTGCGCCGAGAAGCTGATCGCCCACCTGGTCGGGGTGGCGAGCCGGTGGGCGATCTCGCTCTTCCTCATCGCGGTGGTCTTCACCGGGATCGAGTTCGACGACCTCGCGTACGGCATCGTGCTCAACGTCGACGACCTCAAGCAGGCCGCCCTCGGCACGGTGATCGGGACGACGGTCGCGATGACCGGGGTCGTGCTCGCGCTCGCGGCGATCATCGCGCCGTGCGAGTTCGACGTCCCGAAGTCCTACCTCGTGCTGTTCGTCGCGGCCCCGATCGCCATGTACGTCTTCGCGGCCACGGGAGCGCTGACGCTGGTCACCGGCGTCGTCCTGGTTGGGCTGTTCGTGGCGTTCGTCGGCTGGATCGCCTACCGCGAGAAGGCCGCCCGGCGCCCGGTGTGGCGCAACGCCGAGTACTACGAACAGCTCGAGGAGGTCGGCGCGGGGGTCGGCGGCGGGACGGGCACCGCGACGTTGACCCGCGGCGGCGGGGGCGGTGACGCCCCGACGGCCGACGGCACCGGCGGTGACGGCACCGGCGGCGGGTTCGGCGGGTTCGGTCTGCCGCCCGACCTGCGCATCGACCAGGGCTTCCTGCGGGCCCGGCAGAACTCCCCCTGGACGGCCATCGCGTACGCCGTCGTCGCGCTGATCGGCCTGATCATCGGCGCCATCGTCGCCGGTCAGGGCACCGACGGCATCCTCGGCACCTTCGACATCGACGGCACCGTCTTCGGCGTCACGATCGGCACGCTGGCGCTCTCGCTCGAGGACATCTTCCTCACCGTGGAGCCGGCGCGCCGGGGTGCGCCTGAGATCGGGATCGCGAACGTCCTCGGCAGCGTCGTGTTCTCGGTGACCGGCAAGCTCGGCATCGTCCTGCTCGTCGGCGGCGCGATCACCGTCGACGCGGACGTGCTGACCTGGCACCTGCCGGTGCTGATCGGGATGACGGCGCTCTCCGCGATCTTCCTGGCGACCGGGCGGTTGCGCCGCTGGCACGGCGTCGTCCTGCTCGCGCTCTACGTCGTCTACTTCGTCGTCAGCCTCGTGGCGTTCAACGGGGTGCCGCTGGATTCGTAGGTGCGCAGGCACCTACGCGTGCGGGCGGGCCACCAACAACGGGAGGTCCACCCGCGACGAGCCGTCGTTGGCCGCCTCGACCGCGACCTCGACCAGCCCGTGGTCCGGCGAGAGGTGGCAG
>JAVXWR010000673.1:0-3935 GCA_032230725.1 Actinomycetota bacterium | reverse complement strand
CCGACGCGAGCGCGGCGCCGCCCGTGCGCAGGACGCCCGCGTTCCGGGACTTCACGAGCTGGGAGGCGACGTCGACGACGACGTTGGGCCGCGCCTCGAAGTTCGCGCCGATCACGCCGACCGGGCGCCGACGCTCCACCAGACGCAGGCCGTCCGGGCGCTCCTCGAGCACGGTGTCGCGGGGCGGCGTCGGCACCTCGGCGAGCTCGCGCAGCGACCCGGCCATCGTCGCGAGCCGGTCCTGTCCGAGGCGCAGCCGGTCGACCAGCGCCGTCGTCGTCCCGGCGTCGAGCGCGACGGCGACGTCGGCCTCGTTCGCCGCCGCGAGGGTCGGCGCCTTCGCCAGGAGCAGGTCGGCCATCCCGCGCAGCGCCGCCGCGATCTGCCCGTCCGTCGCCGCCGCCATCGCCGGGGCCGCGGCCGCCGCCCGCTCGCCGCAGTCGGTCACGATCTCGGCCGGGCTCGTCTGGAGGGGCGTGCTGGTCATCGAACCAGTATGCCGATCCCGATGCGACGCCGGGCGGGGCGGGCGCCCGGACTTGTCCATGATCACGGGCACTGCAGGCAGGTCTGAGGGCCTCGGACCATGCGCTGTGTGCTGTTGATCAACGGGGAGCGGGGCTGGTCCCGGCTGCCGGCCACGCCACCATGATCACGGGTACGCCAAGCCGCTCCGAGGGCCCCGGAGGATGCCCCATGTGCTCATGATCAACGGGGGCGGGGCGCGGCAGGGCGGGGCGCGGCTGGGCGCGGCAGGGCGCGGCGGGGCAGGGCCTACGCCTGCGCCGCCGCCACACGGGACCGCACCGGGACGAGGTCGTCGGCGTGCACGACCTCACGGCGGTGCTCGGGCGCGAGGTCGCGGGTCTTGCGGCCGACCAGCTCGGGCATCTCCTCGGCGTCGAACGCGACCACGCCCCGCGCGACGACCTCCCCGCGCGGGCCGACGAGCTCCACCACGTCACCGGCCTCGAAGTCCCCGTCCGACCCGGTGATGCCCGCGGCGAGCAGCGAGCGCCGCTTCGTGGCCGGACCCGACGTCACCGCGCGCACCGCCCCGTCGTCGAGGTGCAGCCGCCCGCGAGAGCCGGCCATGTGGCTCAGCCAGAACCGGCGTGCCGAGAGCCGCGGGCCCGTCGGCGCGAAGACCGTCCCGACCTCGGCGGCCAGCGCGGCCGGCGCCGCCGACGCCGCCGCGACGAGCACCGGCACCCCGGCCCCCGCGGCGAGGTCCGCCGCGGCCAGCTTCGAGGCCATCCCGCCGCTGCCGACCGTGGCCACGCCCGGCCGCGCGACGCGCACCTGCTCCAGGTCGGCGACCCCGTGGACCTCGTCGAGCATGGCGGCGCCCGGGGCGCGCGGGTCGTCGTCGTAGACGCCGTCGACGTCGGAGAGCAGGACGAGCGCGTCGGCGGCGACGATGTGGTCGACGAGGGCGGCCAGCCGGTCGTTGTCGCCGAAGCGGATCTAGTCGGTGGCCGTCGTGTCGTTCTCGTTGACCACGGGGACGACGCCGAGGCCGAGCAGCCGCTCGAAGGTGCGCTGCGCGTTGCGGTACGGGGCGCGCCGCACGACGTCGTGGCTGGTCAGCAGCACCTGTCCGACCACGCGCTCGTGGCGGGCGAACGCGTCGGCGTAGGCGCGGGTCAGGTGCAGCTGGCCCACCGACGCGGCCGCCTGCTGGGTCGCGAGGTCGCGGGGCCGGCGCGCGAGCCGCAGCGGCGCGAGCCCGGCCGCGATGGCGCCCGACGACACGAGCACCACCTGGGTGCCCGTCGCCACGCGCCCCGCGACGGCGTCGACCAGCGCGTCGAGCCGCGCGACGTCGAGTCCCCCGGAGACGCTGGACAGCGACGACGACCCGACCTTGACGACGAGGCGCCGCGCGCCCGCGACCGTCTCCCGGGCGACGGTCATCCGTCGTCCCCGCCCGATGGTCGAGCTCCGCTGCGCTGCGTCTCCCCGGCGGCCTCGTCCCCGGCGACGTCGACGGGCTCGAGGTCGTCGTAGGGGTCGCCGCCGTCCACCCAGCTGGGGACCCCGAGCTCGGTGTCGTCACGGCGACGGCGCCGGTCCTGCTTGGCGGCCTTGCGGATGGCCGCGCTCGAGCGCTCGGCGTAGCCGACGCCCTCGAGGCGCGGGTCGGTGCCGCGGTTCCCGGTCTGCGGACCGCCACCGAGCGCGGCGACGCCGGCCGGGGTGGAGGGCTCCCAGTCGAAGGTGTGCACGCCGATGGTGACCATGTGCCCGGGCCGCGCACCCGCCTCCGCGAGGGCCTCCTCGACGCCGAGGCGCGCGAGGCGGTCGGCGAGGTAGCCGACGGCCTCGTCGTTGGCGAAGTCGGTCTGGCGGACCCAGCGCTCGGGCTTCTCGCCGCGGACCCGCCAGGCGGGTCCGTCGGCGGGGTCGATGTCGTCACCGGTGTCGGCCTCGACCGTGAACCCGGAGTCGTCGACGGCGGTCGGCCGCAGCACGACCCGCGGCGGCACGGTGTGGATGACGCTCGCACGGGCCTCCTCGACGGCACCCGCCATGAGGAAGGTCAGTTCCCGCAGGCCGGTGTGGGCCGCCGTGGAGATCTCCACGACGGGCCAGCCGAACGCCTCGACGTCGGGGCGCACCAGCTCGGCGAGGTCGGCGGCGTCGGGCACGTCGACCTTGTTCAGCGCGACGATGCGCGGCCGGGAGCCCAGGTCGGTGCCGAGTGCCGAGGTGTAGGAGGCGAGCTCGTGCTCGAGCGCGCGGATGTCCGAGACCGGGTCGCGGTCGGTGTCGAAGGTGGCGCAGTCGACCACGTGCACCAGGACGGAGCACCGCTCGATGTGGCGCAGGAAGTCGAGGCCCAGGCCCTTGCCGCCGGAGGCGCCGGGGATGAGGCCGGGGACGTCGGCGACGGTGAACGTCGACTGGCCGGCGCTGACCACCCCCAGATGCGGGGTGAGCGTGGTGAACGGGTAGTCCGCGATCTTCGGCTTCGCGGCCGACAGGACGCTGACCAGCGAGGACTTGCCGGCGCTGGGGAACCCGAGCAGCCCGACGTCGGCCATCGAGCGCAGCTCGAGCACGAGGTCGCGGGCGTCGCCCGGCTCGCCGAGCAGCGCGAACCCGGGCGCCTTGCGGGCCGGGCTCGCGAGCGCCGCGTTGCCCAGGCCCCCGCGTCCACCGCGGGCGGCGACGAAGCGCGCGCCGGGCCCGGTGAGGTCGCCCAGCACCTCGCCGGCCTCGTCGAGGACGACGGTGCCCTCGGGCACGGCGAGCTCCACGTCGTCGGCGTTGGCGCCGTTGCGGAAGGAACCCTGACCGGGGCGCCCGTTGGCGGCGACGGCGTGCGGGCGGTGGTGGTAGTCGAGCAGCGTGTGCACGCCCGGGTCGACGACGAGGACGACGTCCCCCCCGCGGCCCCCGTTGCCACCGTCGGGCCCGCCGAGCGGGACGAACTTCTCGCGGCGCACGGAGCTGCAGCCGTGCCCGCCGGCACCGGCGGTCACGTGCAGCGTCACGCAGTCGACGAACCGCGCCATGGCCGTTCCCTTCCCCTACAGACGACGAGGGGCGGACCCCATCGGGCCCGCCCCTCGCCGGTGGTTCTTCGGTGTCGGTGAGGTCAGGCCTCGACCGGCACGATGTTGACGTTCTTGCGCCCGGCCTTATGGCCGAACTGGACGGCGCCCGCGATCAGCGCGAACAGCGTGTCGTCCCCGCCGCGACCGACGCCGACGCCGGGGTGGAACTTGGTGCCGCGCTGGCGGACCAGGATCTCGCCGGCCTTGACGACCTGGCCGCCGTAGCGCTTGACCCCGAGGAACTGGGCGTTCGAGTCGCGACCGTTGCGGGAGCTGGACGCACCCTTCTTGTGAGCCATGGTGTGCCCTCCCTCTACTTCTTCTTCTCGCTACCGGCCACGCTGGTGATCTTGAGCTGGGTCAGCCGCTGAC
>JAVXWR010000665.1:0-5047 GCA_032230725.1 Actinomycetota bacterium | reverse complement strand
CCGACGCGATCTTCCGGATCGCCTCGGAGGACCTCGGCGTCGATCACATCGTGCCGAGCGCGCTGGACCCCCGGGTCGCCCCCGCGGTGGCCGCCGCGGTGGCGCAGGCGGCCGGCTCGGACGGGGTCGTCCGCCGTCACGTCGCCGAGGTGGCGGGGCACGAGGACCGGTGAACGACGCATTCGTTCGGGTGATCACGTGTGTACCGAATGGCCACCGGGTACCGGTCACGGCTCGGCGGTGACCGCTGACGCATTCGGCGAAGCACGATCTGTGGCAGCTGACGCGCGTCTGGGTGACACGCGCCGCACGTGAGCGACACGCGGTGGAGCTTGTGCCGTTCGTCGCATCCACCGGGAGTTCCGGAACCGTTCATCGTTCGAGTTGAGACAGAACCTTCGACTTGATGCCACCCGACCGCGCAAGAAAGGGCGGTCGGCGCCACGGCCCACTCGACAGGGTGATGCGCCCGGACCCCTCTGAGGTCTCCTTCGTTGCGGTGATCAGAAGGCGGCAGTGCGACCCGGACCGGGTCGCGGCGAGAACCGCCGGTGAGGGAGCGACCAGGTGAACGGAGCGGGCCACGCGCCACGACTCGCCGTCGTCCGGGTATCGGACGGCGACACGTCGACGGCCGCCCGCACCCCCGCCGCCGAGCCGCCCGCCCTCCCCTCGCCCACCGAGCCCGCGGACTCCGGAGCCCATCCCCGGGCCACGTCGACCCCCGAGGGACGCGACGGACGTCGCGACGTCTCGGTGTACGACGGGGCGACCCTGCCCACCGTCCCGCGGGTCCGCCCCGCGCGCCCGGAGGCCCCGCCGTCGGCCTCGTCGCCGGAGCTCCCCGCCCCCCGCACGCTGCCCGCGCTGCCAGTCGCAGGGGCGTCGTCGCCGACGCGGGAGGTGGAGGACGACGTCGTCGTCCTCGCCCCCGCGGAGCGCCCCTCCCCGACGGTCCGCCGGCGGCGCGACGTCCGCACCGACACCTCCGCGACCCTCGGGGCGGCGACCGTCGTCGTCCCGCCGGAGGCTCCCGTCGCGGCGCCGGGACCGATGCCCGACGGGCCGGTCGTCCTCCACGACGAGCGGGGCCGGGTCGTCGCGGTCTCGCCCGAGTTCGCGCGGCTGGCCGGGGTGCCCGCCGAGGCCCTCGTGGGTCAGCCGATCGACGCCGTCGTCGTCGTCCACCCGGCCGGTCGGGCCTCGGGGGAGCAGGGCGAGGTCCCCCGCCCCGGACAGGCCCCCGTGCCGGTCCGCCTGGTGCGCTGGCGCCAGGTCCCCGGGACCACGCACCAGGCGCTCCTCGTCGTCGACGTCAGTGACCTGGCGCCGCCCGTCCGGCACGACCCCGGGGCCCGGTCCGACGACAGCGCGGCCGAGGAGCGCCGCCGGCTCGAGGAGCTCAGCCGCCTCGCCGGCATCGGCTCGTTCGAGAACGACCGCACCCGCGGCACGTGGGTGATGAACTCGGTGGCGCGCAGCCTGCTCGGGCTGCTGCCCTTCGGCGCGATCACCCGCGACGCGGTCGCGGAGTGCTTCCACCCCGTGGACCGACCCCAGGTCGGGGCCCGCTGGCGCGCGATGGTCGAGGACGGCGCACCGCTCGACCTGGAGGTGCGCCCCGCCCACGACCCCACGCGCGTGCTGCACGTCCGGGCCGCGCGGACGACGGTGGGGGAGCGGGTCCTCGTCGCCGGCGCCGTCGAGGACGTCACCGAGCGGCGCGCCATGGAGACCCGGATGCGGGCGTCCACCCAGCGCTTCACCGACCTGTTGGCGGTCGCGCCGGTCGGCGTGGCCCTCTTCGACGACCACGAGCGCCTCGTGCAGGCCAACCAGTCGCTGTGCCGGCTGCTCGGCGAGGGCCGGGAGTCGCTGCGCGGGCGCCGGGCCGACGAGCTGCTCGACCTCGCGGCCGAGCGCGCCGCCCTTGCCTCCGGCGCCGACCCGACCGGCGCGACCCCGCTGCTCGCCCGTCCCGCGGGCTCCGCGGGCTCGATCTCGTGGTCGTGCCCCGCGCGGGCCCTGGGCCGTCGGGAGCGCGGGGCACGCGGTGCCGCCACTGAACCGGTGTGGTGCGAGCTGCACGTGTCGGTGTCGGTCGACGACATCGGACGGGCCACCCACCTGGTCGTCTTCACCGACGTCACCGAGAGCCGCCGCGTCGAGGCGTCCCTGCGCCACCAGGCGATGCACGATGAACTGACCGGCCTGCCGAATCGCCGTGCGCTCTCCCGCGCGGTGTCGCACCTGCTCGCCGGGCCGAGCGCCCGCCGCACCGCGGTGCTGTTCTGCGACCTCGACAACTTCAAGCGGGTCAACGACTCGCTGGGCCACGACGCCGGCGACGAGCTCCTGGTGGTCCTGGCCGAGAAGCTGCGCGAGGGCCTGCCGCCCGGGTGCAGCGCCACCCGGCACTCGGCCGACGAGTTCGTCGTGGTGTGCGCCGACGTCGACGCGCACGGCGGCCTGGACCAGCTGACGGCCACCGTCGCCCGCATCCTGCGCACCGCGGTCCCGGTGCACGGCCAGCTCGTGCGGGTCTCGGCGACGATCGGCGCCGCGGTCGGCGCGACCCTCGGCCTGCCGCCCTCGGCGGGCGAGCCGGACATCGACCTCGCCGGGGACCCCATCGAGCAGGTCCTCGCCACCGCCCCGGTCGACGCCCCGGACCACCCCGCCACCGCGGACCTCGTCCGGTTCGCCGACGCCGCGCTGTTCGAGGCCAAGAGCGGCTCGAACCGCGTCGCGCTGGCCGACGAGGCGATCATGCGTGGCGCCGACGAGGCGCTGCGGATGGAGTCGCAGCTGCGCCAGGCGATGGTCAACGACGAGCTTGTCCTCCACTTCCAGCCCGTCGTCGGGCCCGACGGGCGGGTGCAGACCGCCGAGGCGCTGGTGCGCTGGCAGCACCCCGAGCACGGGCTGATCTTCCCGGACAAGTTCCTCCCGATCGCCGAGGCCGCCGACCTGCTCGGCGACCTCGACCGCTGGGTGCTGCGCGCCGCCGTGAAGGCCGCGGCGACCTGGCCCACCTACGACGGTCACCCGACCGCGTCCGTCGCGGTCAACCTCGCGGGCCTGCTGCCCGGCGACCCGGACTTCCTCTCGACCGTGCACGAGATCGTCACCTCCTCGGGGCTGCCCTGGGACCGGCTGGTGCTCGAGCTCGTCGAGACCTGTCTGGCCGACCTGCCGCCGTCGACGCTGCGCGAGATGAACGAGCTCATCGCCGCGGGCGTGCGGTTCGCCGTCGACGACTTCGGCACCGGCTACTCGTCGCTGTCGCGCCTGACCGGGCTGCCCGCCCAGATCGTCAAGCTCGACCGCGGCTTCGTCCGCGGGGTCGCCACGGGCGAGTCGGACCGGGCCGTGGCCCGGGCGGTGGTCGAGCTCGCGGCGGCCATCGGCCAGACGTGCGTGGCCGAGGGCGTGGAGGACGCCGACCAGTTCGCGGTGCTGCGCGACCTCGGCGTCGACGCCTACCAGGGCTGGCTGTTCGCCCGCGCGATGCCCTCGGCGGCACTCGCGGAGATCCTCGCGCGGGGGCCGATCTGCCCCGAGGTTGCCGACGCCTCGTAGGGTGTCGTGGCAGGATCACCCGCGGTGAGATCGCCCCGCTCGTCGCCCGCTCCCGGCGCGGAGCCGCACGGTCGGGCGGTGTCGTGCGTCGCCGCGGGGGTCCTCGCCGCCCTCGCGCTCCTGCTCGCCGCGTGCGGCGGCGGAGGCGACCCGCTCGCGGAGACCCCGCAGGGGCCCTCGGCCCCCGACACGGTCCGCGTCGGCTCGGCGGACTTCCCCGAGAACCGGCTGCTCGCCGAGATCTACGCGACGGGGCTGTCGACCCGCGGGGTGACGGTCGAGCGCCGGTTCGGCATCGGGAGCCGGGAGAAGTACTTCCCGGACCTGCGTGACGGCTCCGTCGACCTCGTGCCGGACTACACCGGGAACCTGCTGCGCTACCTCGACCCGCAGGCGACGGCGACCGCCCCGGCCGACGTGTACGCCGGGATCGGCCGCCGGCTCCCGCCCCCGCTCGTGCTCCTGGCGCCCAGCGCGGCGGAGGACAAGGACGCCGTCGTCGTCACCCGGGCGTTCGCCACGGCGAACAACGTCCGCTCGATCGCCGACCTCACCCGGTTCTGCCCGACGACGGTGTTCGGCGGCCCGCCGGAGTTCGCGACCCGCCCGTACGGCATCCCGGGCCTCGCGCGGACCTACGGCTGCACGTTCCGTGAGTTCCGACCGCTCGACTCCGGGGGACCGCTCACCGTGGCCGCCCTGCGCGCCGGCACCGTGGCGGCCGCGGACCTGTTCAGCACCGACCCGTCGATCCCGGCCAACGACTTCGTCATCCTCGACGACCCGCGGTCGAACTTCGCCGCCCAGCAGGTCGTCCCACTGATCGACTCCGCCAAGCTCGCGAACCCCGCCGTCGCCGACGTGCTGAACCGGATCTCGCAGAAGCTCGACACCTCGACCCTGACCGACCTCAACCGCCGCCTCGACGCGCCCGACAAGCCCGACCCCGCCCAGGTCGCCCGGGACTGGCTCAGCTCGGCGGGGATCGGCTAGGCCGGAGGCCATGTGAATGCTTGTTGTCGCTGGGACGACCAAAAACATTCACATGGATGTCAGTCCACCTCGTCGTCGCGCGCGAGGAACGTCGCGAACCGGTCCGCGGCGCCCGCGTGCTCGGGGTGGGCGTCGACGAACGCCCGGAGCCGGTCGGCGAGCCAGGCCAGTGAGACCTCCTCCTCGCCGCGCCGGTCCTCGAGCTCCTCGATCCCGCGGTCGGTGAAGTACACCCCTACAGCTCCACGGCCTCCGCGATGAGCGCCTTCTGCTCCACCTCGTGCACCTTCGCGACGCCGGCCGCGGGCGCGGCCATCCGGCGGCGGGAGATGCGGCGCAGGCCGCGCACCGCCGGGACCTTGTCGGGCAGGTTGAGACCGAGGAACGGCCAGGCGCCCTGGTTCGCCGGCTCCTCCTGGACCCAGGCGAGGTCCGTGATCCCGCTGTAGCGCCCCACGATCGAGGTGATCTC